>QYQN01000133.1 GCA_007280895.1 Methylococcaceae bacterium | reverse complement strand
GACCGGCTGATTACAAATCAGCTGCTCTACCAACTGAGCTACACCAGCAAAGAAACGCTATTATATACGGTTAAAAAAAAAATCCAACTTTTTTTATTAAAATTAGGCTTCAGATGCAGCTAAACCAGCAATGTTGTAACCACAATCAACATAGGTGACTTCACCGGTGATGCCTGATGCTAAGTCTGAGCACAAAAATGCAGCAGCATTACCCACTTCATCAATTGTAACATTACGTTTTAAAGGGGCTGTGTCAGCCGCTTTATTTAACATGGATTTGAAGTTATTAATGCCTGACGCGGCAAGTGTTCTGATGGGGCCTGCTGAAATAGCATTCACACGAATGCCTTCTGCGCCTAAGGCTACCGCCATGTATCTGACATTGGCTTCTAAGCTGGCTTTGGCAACACCCATAACATTGTAGTTTGGGATGGCACGTTCTGCGCCCAAATACGTTAAGGTTAATAACGATGCGTTGCGTCCTGCCATGAGTGCACGACCCGCTTTTGCAAGCGCAGTAAAACTGTATGAGCTAATATCATGTGCGATGCGGAAGTTATCACGCGTGGTGGCGTTAACATAATCACCATCTAAAGCTTCTCGTGGTGCAAAGGCAACAGAATGAACGATGCCATCTAAACTATCCCAGTGCTCTGCTATGTTTTTGAAGACGTTGGTAATATGCTCGTCATAACTCACATCACATTCTAAAATAATGGTTGAGCCACATTCTGCCGCCATTTCTTCTACACGACTTTTTAATTTTTCATTTTGATATGTAAAGGCTAATTCTGCACCTTCTCGATGCATGGCTTTAGCAATTCCCCAAGCAATGGAACGATTGCTTGCTAAACCAACAATTAACACGCGCTTACCTTGCATAAAACCCATTATTATCTCCTCGTATTTTTATTGTTAAAATGTTTCAATTCACCGTCGACCTTTATCTGCCCAATGACCAAACCATCGATAAATAAAGGTCGGTGGCTGGTTGGCCTTCTCGTACACGAGGTGCTAGCAAGGAAGGATAACGATGCTAAAGCAACGTTGTCAAGTTCAAACAAATCCTTCTGAAAGGGAGGGCACAAGCTACTAAGGTATAAGATGAATTAAAAGTATCTATAAGCTATTTCATCATGTCCAGTGTTTTGTCCTGACGTTATTTTACACTTTGCACAGTTATATTATCCAATGACCAGATTTATCCGTTGTGTTGTATTAATGCTATATCTACTTGCCGGCGCTTGCACCTCCAATCAGCCGAATAATCCCTATCGATATACCGATACTACACAGCAGGTTTTATATAGTTCATTTTCTGAACGGCCTAAGCATTTAGATCCTGCCGCTGCGTATAGTTCAAATGAATATACTTTTGTGGCGCAAATTTATGAGCCGCCGTTTCAATATCATTACCTTAAGCGACCTTATCAATTAACGCCACTTACTGCACAAAAAATGCCAGAGCTGGTTTATTTAGATAAACAACTGCAAGTGTTACCCGCCGATAGCCCTGCTTCACAGATAGCTTTTACTGATTATATTATTACTATAAAACCCAATATTTACTTCCAACCACATCCTGCCTTGGCTAAAAATAAGCAGGGCGAGTATCTTTATCATCATTTAAGTTTGGCAGAGACCACTTCACTTGAAAATTTACAGGATTTCACAGAAACCGGTTCGCGCGAATTAATTGCTGAGGATTATGTTTATCAAATTAAGCGGTTAGCCAATCCAAAAGTACAATCGCCCATTGCAGAGATGATGAAAAGTTATATCGTGGGATTTGCCGAGTTTAGTCAGCAGCTCAGCTCACAAACGTCACTTGCTACGTTTACATCAATGCCGTTGTCTGGCGTGACAGCACTGGATAAGTATCAATATCGTATTCGAATTCATGGTAAATATCCGCAATTTATCTATTGGCTTGCCATGCCCTTTTTCGCACCGATGCCTTGGGAAGCTGAAGCGTTTTATTCTCAAGCGGGACTTAATGAAAAGAATATTACCTTAGACTGGTTTCCTTTGGGGACAGGTGCTTATTATCTTGCCGAAAACAATCCTAACCGTAGGATGACCTTAGTAAAAAATCCTAATTTTCATTTAGAAATCTACCCAACTGAAGGCGAGTCCAATGATGTTAGCACTGGCTTACTTAAGGATGCGGGTAAGCGCTTGCCTTTTATAGATAAAGTAGTGTTTACGTTGGAAAAAGAAACCATTCCTTATTGGACTAAATTTTTACAAGGCTATTATGACGCCTCAGGCATTGCGTCTGATAGTTTCGATCAAGCCATTCAATATAACGCGGCAGGCGGAATGACCTTAACCGACAGCATGCGTGAAAAAGGGATACAGTTACAAACTGCGGTAGAAACCTCAAGCTTTTATATGGGCTTTAATATGCTTGATGCTACCGTTGGCGGTCGCAGTGAGACGGCGAAAAAATTACGGCAAGCTATTGCCATCGCAGTAGATTTTGAGGAATTTATTGCTATTTTTAGAAATGGACGTGGCTTTCCGGCTCAAGGTGCGTTGCCGCCAGGAATTTTTGGTTATGCAGAAGGGGAAGCTGGCATTAATCCTGTTGTTTATGATGTTGTTAAGCAGTCAGCACAGCGAAAATCACTTGCTAAAGCACAGCAACTTATGCACGAAGCAGGCTATGCAGATGGGATTGATCCAAAAACTAATGCGCCGTTGATTTTGTATTTTGACACCATGTCTGCCAGCATTGATGATCGACCTATGATGAATTGGTATCGAAAACAATTTGAAAAACTAGGCATTACCTTGGTTATTCGTGCAACGGATTACAATCGTTTTCAAGAAAAAATGCGTTCTGGCAATGCGCAAATTTTTGTGTGGGGATGGAATGCTGATTACCCTGACCCAGAAAACTTTTTCTTTTTATTGTATGGCGGTAATGCAAAAGTGAAATATGGAGGGGAAAATGCCAGCAATTATCAAAATCCCGAGTTTGATCGTTTATTTGAAACCATGCGTAATATGGATAATAGTTCAGAGCGTTATGCCATTATTCAGCAATTACAAGCGCTGATTCGACAAGAGTCACCATGGGTATTTGGTTTTCATCCCAAAACATTTTCGCTGTATCATCGCTGGTATGAAAATATTAAATTAAATTTAATGGCCAATAACCAATTGAAATACGTGCGCATTGATACTCAAGCTAGATCTCTGCAACGCATGGCATGGAATCAGCCAGTGTTATGGCCCATTGGCGTGGTCGTGGGCTTATTTATTAGTATTATTGCGATTAAGTTGGGTGGCCTAAAAAGAATAACGCATAAGAAATGACTAGAAAAGTTGATTATTTGATTATTGGTCAGGGCTTAGCAGGCAGTTTGCTGGCATGGGAATTAATTGCTCGCAACTATTCCGTCATGGTGGTTGATCCTGAACAAAATAATGCGTCCAAAATAGCGGCAGGAATAATTAATCCCATCTCGGGGATGCGCTTTGTGTTAGCAAACGAAATCGACGTATTACTGCCAGCCGCTCGTCAGTTGTATCAGCACTTGGCTGATTTTTTTCATCATGACGTATTTGTAGCAACCCCTATGCTGCGTTTATTGCCTAATGAAGCCGCTTACCAGCAAGTCCAGCAGCGGCTTACGCAAGCACCTTATCAAGCTTACTTTAGTGACGGTGCCCGTGGACACGCTTTGTCTGATTTTAAGAGTTACGCTTATGTGCATCAACAGCAGACGGGTTACGTTTTATTACCCAAACTGTTGGCGAGCCTGAAAGCTTTTTTATGTCAACGTGACAGTTATTTGTCCGCATACTTTGATTACAGCAGTTTACAGATAATCCCACAGTTACGCTGGCAAGACTTTACACCCAAGCAGATTATTTTTTGTGAAGGTTATTTGGGTGCTAACAACCCGTGGTTTTCGTGGCTGCCTTTTCAATTAGCTAAAGGGGAAATATTAACGTTACGTCATGACCGCGAGCAGCCCAAGATGATCATCAATTATGGACATTGGGTCTTGCCGTGCCCGTCGCAGCAACTTAGAGTGGGCGCAACGTTTAGTCATCAGTGTTTAAATACCTTGCCAACAGTGGCAGCAAAAGATGAATTATTGCATGCCTTACGCACAGTTAATGCACACCTTGACGCGTTTACTTGTTTGCAACAGGATGCCCATATTCGTCCGTGCACACGCGATAAACAGCCTTTTTTAGGTTGTCATCCACGCTATCCACAGCTGCTTATTTTTAATGGCTTTGGTGCTAAAGGTAGTTTATACATGCCGTGGTACAGTCAACAATTTGCCAAGGCGCTGACTCAACACACACCATTTCCAGCCGACATTCAGCGATTTTATGCACGCCATTTCCCTTGTTAAAACCATCCATGCCATTCTTTTAGAGCGTATTCAAAAAGGTGAGTGGGTCATTGATGCCACCTTGGGTAAGGGGCAGGATACTGCCTTTTTAGTTGCCGCCGTTGGTGAGGCAGGGCGTGTGTTTGGGTTTGATATTCAGGCGGAGTCCTTACATCATGTGCAACAACGGCTTAGGTCTTCTGTGCTGACGCTGTATCAGGCTAATCATGCAGATTTACTTCAGCATTTACCGACAGTAGCTCATGGAAATATTCGTGCCTGCATGTTTAACTTGGGTTATTTGCCAGGCGGAAATCAACACATTATTACGCATGCCACTTCTACCTTAAGGGCATTGTCTGCCGCCTGCCAGGTGCTCATGCCGGATGGCATTGTGACTATTATTGCTTATCCAGGTCATCCAGGAGGTGCAGAAGAATGCGGCGCAGTGACTGAGTTTTGTCAGCAATTAGCGAGGGAAGAATTTACTGTAGAAATAATTGTGAGTCATTCAACAAACCCCAACGCTCCCGTTGGGTTTGTGCTTAAAAAATGTGGCCAGCCATTAAGGCAGCACAGTATTAATAGATGATGACGCGTGGCGTACACGCTTAGTTTGTTAGCAGACAAAGCCTGCACTCCTGATTTATTTTACTGATGTTACGCAGACCTTCACTGCGGCTTGAAAACAACGTGTAAAGTGTCGTTATCGCGACGGCTTGTTAATTGGGTTCTCGCACCCGACGGCGAGATACTTTCTTTTGCGCCGCCCAAAGAAAGTATTCAAAGCAAAGGCGGCCCGGTTGCCGCTTCATCCTTGCGCTCCTCGGCGCGGCAAACGGGAAGCAAAACACGTTACTGCGTAACGTCAGTTATTTTATTTGTATGAGGGAGCGTTTTAGTGGACATAAAAAAGGCTGGCGACGTAATGACGTTGCCAGCCTGTGAGTTTTTAAGAATTCTCTGAGTTTAGCTATTTAACGCACTTGCATACGCCATGTCATAAGTAGGAATATGGCTATCTAACCAACTTTTTACTAATTGACCGACCTCTTCTGTCACTTCCGCTTCACCAGCGTGGAATTTAGTTTGTAAGCCACCACAAATACCGATTAACGCTTCGTGTTCTGCTTTATGAGCGTCATAACCAGAATAGGCTTTAGCTACCATTTCTTTCTCTTCATGAGCAAAATGCTCCACCACATAAGCGATTAAATCATCCAATTGTGCACCTATTTCAGAACGTTGTGCGCCACCTGTTGCCAAATCATATAATTTATTAAGCTTATCAAATAAAATTTTATGTTCATCATCTGCGAAACCAACGTTTGTACCGTATTGCCCTGCTGTCCAAGTAATTAAGGTCATGATTTTCTCCTGTGTTTATTATAATTAACCGCGTAAAAATTATGGTTTATATTGCTTGCTGTGTCAATATAATCTTCAGTGACGGTGTTCACTCCGACCTTCTTTATAGCTGTTTTAATAAGGAAAGCCGGGGTGTTTTTCAGTCGTTATGGTTTTGGATTTCGTTGATAATACAGCGCTAACTCCTTGATTTCAGAATCCTTGAGTTGCTGTGCAATCAACCGCATACGACTATACACATCGTTATGACGTTGACCAGTTTTATAGTCCACTAAGGTTTTGCTGAGATAATCGCCGCGTTGTCCTGTTAATGCGGGAATGTCCATTTTTTCACCTTGACCATTTTCCCCATGACAGACAAAGCAGGGCGGTATAATGCGCTTGCCATCACCTTGCTGCACCAGTTTTTCAGCATTGGGTGAAGGCTTATTGGGTGTGCCAAGACTGGGTGTTAAGGTGCTAAACCAGACGGCTAAGTCTGCTGAATCCTGTGCACTTAGCCCTTGCACCATTGCTGACATAGTTGGATTGCTGCGCAGATTGTTTGCATAATCACGCAGTTGTTTGTAGGTATAGGTGGCTAACTGCCCAGCTAAAGAGGGCGTTTCTGGCAGGGTACTGATGCCTTGTTCACCATGACAGCCAGTGCACGATTCTGCCAGTACTTTGCCTTTAACAGGATTGCCTTGTTTGACAAAATTAAGCGTTGCTGGTGTCCATGCAATAGTGGACGAGGCCTCTGCATAAACGATAACTGGCATACTCAGCATTAAGAAAAGAATGATTTTGTTCATGATTAATTTCCCCACGCGCTTGAGCCAAAAGTGTCCATAAAAAAGAATTGCAGGATTGGGAAGCCAAAACTAAGAGCCATTAACACGGCGATAACTTTATTCCACACCGTTAAGCCATTTAGGTATTCTGGCAACACACCTACTTTATGAATGGGTTCAGCGTAGTCGATTTCGTCTGTAAACTGACCTGCATACGGTGTAACTTGGGTTTTAACCAGGTTGTAGATTAATAAGCAGGCTGAGCCTAATAAAATCAAACCACCAAAAATCATCATTAGCTCGTAAGGTTTCCATGCCAGAGTGAGTAAATTATTGTAAACCACGGTAGAAATACGGCGAGGTTGACCTAATAAACCTAAGACGTGCCAAGGTGTCGTTAAAATACTCATACCAATAAACCATGTCCATAATTGAAGCAGTGCGAGCTGGTTGGAAAACAAAGGTTTTCTAAGTAACAGCGGCCATAAATAATAGGCAATAGCAAAATACATAATGACCGTCGTGCCCGCAAAAATTAAATGGAAATGGCCAGGAACCCAGGCCGTATTGTGCACCATTGCGTTCATGGCATAACTAGCATTAACAATGCCGCCAAAGCCGCCAAAGATTAGCATTAATAAGGATAAGATCACGGCCAAGACCATGGTGTTGCCCCAAGGTAATGTTCCTATCCAGCCAAATAAGCCTTTACCGCCACGCAGTCTGCCGGCAATTTCCAATGATGCAATAACCGTAAAACCTGTTACCAAGGTTGGCAGCGCTACCACGAAGGTACCTATGCCGTGCAGAAGTTTCCAGCCGCTGGCTTGCTCTGGATCCATGTATAAATGATGAAAACCAATGGGTAAGGCAAATACTGCTAAGACGATAAAAGCCATTCTCGCCATTTCATCACTGAACAAAAAACCACCGGCTTGTTTTGGGACAAACACATAAAATGCGGTGTATGCAGGAATCAACCAGAAATACACAATCGGATGCAAAGTCCATGCGAATAAGGTTCTTGCTAAGCCAGGATCAATCGTGTCGATCCAGCCTAATGACAGCGGAATCAATTGAAACAATACCTCCAACGCTACACCAGCACTTGCCCATAGCCATAATAAAGCGTTTGCCGCTGTAGCAAACATAGCTAAGGGTACGTTTTTCGTGGGGTTGGCTGTTTTCCATTGCGTGAACATGACCAGCATGATGGCACACCAAATCCAAGAGCCAATAACCAATAAGGTTGCGCCTAGGTAAAACGCTGCATGCCCAACCATTGGTGGATAAAACGTATACAGTACTGAGGCTTTACCCAAAAGCAAAGGCACGGCAGCCAGTACCACGCCAACTAGGGCTAGCCAAAAGGCGCCCCAGGCTAAAGGTTTATTCCAGATCGGTTGTTTAAGGCTGCTGCTGGCAAGCGCGTAGCCAAAACCCATGATAAAAAAGGTTGTTAATACAAACGCCATTAACACGCCGTGGGTACTCACCGAAGCAAAATAGACAGTGGGTGATTCTAAGGCAGGCAGCAGTCCACTGCGTTCCAAGACTTGGTATTCGCCCATAAAACAGGCAACGATAAATGCTGCAAATGCCACCCACAAGTGACATAAGATTAATTTTCTTTCTGCGGTATCATTCATAATTTAATCCTCACTTAGTAAGCGCAGGAGGCGTAGCTGTAGTTTTAGCCACCCACTCCTCTTTGGCAATAACAGCAATGGTGCTCCACATGTGATTATGGCCAAGACCACAATACTCATTACACAACAGTGGATATTCGCCTGGTTTAGGAAACGTTGTGGTGACTTCTGCAACATATCCAGGAACGATCATGGTGCTCATGTTGGTCATGGGAATATTAACGCCGTGTAACACGTCCGTACTTACCCAACGAAATGTAATGGGTGTTTCAGCAGGAACCTCAAGGTGTTTGGGAATAAACGAATAGCGCAAGGCAACCATACGTACAATAATCTTGCCGGAATTATCCCGCTGCACGCCTAAGTTATCCTCGGCAAATTCCTTGCTTAAATGCACACTTGCAGAGTCAATAGTTTCCACCTTGCTTGGTGGATTAATGCCATGAAATAACGCATCAACCGTGATAATGCCAACTAAAAAGGCAATAATCATCATGGCAATGGCGATCCATTTTTGTTCCAGAGTATCAATGTGCAGAGTGCGAAGATAACTGACAAACTCGCGTAAGAGCAGTATGTTTTTGCTTTGTGTGGGTTCTGTTTGCATAAGGTTTTTCCTAGCCGCGCGGCAAAAATACACCGTAATATAAAAACAGCCAGGCGATGACCATGCCACCTACAACTGCTGCCATTAATGCAAAAGTCCCGACGGGGGAGCTTTCGAGAATACGTTTACGTTCATCTTCTGTTATGGGTTCCATACCTTCCTCTCAAGTGGATATTACAAATTATGTGTGTTATTTCCTTATAATATACATGGATTACGGTGACAAAAATATTAATCTTGTTTTTATCAGGGTAATAATGACTCACTTAAAATGGGGTAAAGGCAAGCAACCAGCGTTACTCAGCCTTAGATTGCCGCACCGTAGTCTATTAAGCGTAGGACACTTTATTCGCCGGCTATTAATCCCATTCTGCCCACACTGATTTACCTAGCTTAGCGGTGAATCCACCCTACAGCACTGCTGACAATCTGCTATTATTGCGCTTTTTCTTTTCTCAGATTACCAAGGGGTCTTTATGTCAGAATTTTCTAATGTCACTATTGTAAAAAAAGCCAATGTCTATTTTGATGGGCAAGTGAACAGTCGTACCCTTCGTTTTGCTGATGGGTCGAGCAAAACTTTAGGTTTTATGTTGCCTGGTGAATATACTTTTTCAACGGCGGCGGCAGAGCTGATGGAAATTCTTGCAGGAGAAACAGAGGTTTTATTGCCTAACGCCACAGACTGGCAAGCTTGTGCAGCAGGTGATAGTTTTAATGTGCCTGCCAACGCACGTTTTACGATGAAAGTAACGGTTGCCACGGATTATTGCTGTTCATTTTTAAGCTAATTCACGTACAGCAAAGTAAATGTAATACGGCTAACGTACACTCTGTCGTTATTCATGACTTACTTTATAGCTAACCAATGGAAAAAATAGCCATTTTCGTCGATGTGCAAAATATTTATTACACCACCCGACAAGGCTTTCAACGGCAATTTAATTACGCTGCGTTTTGGCAATTAGCGACCCAACATCGTCATGTGATAGCTGCCTTTGCTTATGCCACCGACCGAGGTGACAGCAAACAACGCGATTTTCAGCAAGCGTTAAGAAGCATTGGCTTTACCGTTAAATTAAAACCTTTTATACAACGCTGCGACGGCTCAGCCAAAGCTGATTGGGATGTGGGCATTACACTTGATGTTATCGACTATGCGGCACACGTTGATGTTATTATTTTATTGTCTGGTGATGGCGATTTTGAGTTATTGCTACAAAAAATCCGTAGCCAGCATCCAATTACCACGGAAGTGTATGGCGTAAATGCCTTTACAGCACCCGCCTTAATTTACGCGAGCGATCACTTTTTTGCTATCGATGAAGCCTTATTGCTATAAACCAAAAAGCTAAATTATCCCCAACTACGCCATAATTTTAGAAATTTACTTACCCATTATCTAACCAACGGACACTTATTTTGATTACCACAGCTAATATCACCATGCAATTTGGTGCTAAACCACTTTTTGAAAATATTTCAGTAAAATTTGGCGATGGCAATCGCTATGGCTTAATTGGTGCCAATGGATGCGGTAAATCCACACTGATGAAAATTTTAAGTGGAGATTTAGAACCTTCAGCTGGCTCCATCGGCTTATCGCCCAATGAGCGGCTTGCTACCTTAAACCAAGATCAATTTGCCTTTGAACAATTCACGGTTATAGACACCGTTATCATGGGTCATAAAGAACTTTGGGAAATTAAGCAAGAACGTGATCGCATTTATGGCTTAGCAGAAATGTCTGCGGAAGAAGGTATGCACGTGGCAAATCTTGAAGTTGAGTTTGCCGAACTTGATGGCTACACAGCAGAATCAAGAGCGGGTGAGATTTTATTAGGGCTAGAGATTCCCTTAGCACAACATTTTGGTCTGATGAGTGCCGTCGCGCCAGGGTGGAAGTTACGGGTATTATTGGCGCAAGTGCTGTTTGCCAATCCAGACATCATGTTGCTGGATGAGCCAACCAACAACTTAGACATCAATACCATTCGCTGGTTAGAAGAAATATTAAATGACCGTCAATGCACGATGATTATTATTTCTCATGATCGTCACTTTTTAAACAGTGTTTGCACGCACATGGCAGATTTGGATTACGGTGAATTAAGACTTTATCCAGGTAATTATGATGAATACATGATTGCAGTCACCGAGGTGCGCGAACGCTTACTTGCCAGCAATGCTAAGAAAAAGGCACAAATCTCTGAATTACAAACATTTGTCAGTCGCTTTTCTGCTAACGCGTCGAAAGCTAAGCAAGCCACCTCGCGCGCCAAACAATTGGATAAAATAAAATTAGATGAGGTCAAACCATCCAGCCGTGTTAATCCCTTTATGCGCTTTGATCAAACTAAAAAACTTCATCGCGTCGCTTTAGATGTCAACAATGTAAGCAAAGGTTATGGTGAAAAACCGTTGTTTGAAGGCCTTAATTTAGTGGTCAGCGTAGGCGAGCGGATCGCGATAATTGGTCCCAACGGGATAGGTAAATCAACCTTACTAAAAACCTTGGTAGGCGATTTAGAACCTGACACGGGCACCGTAAAATGGTCAGAAAACTCCGAAGTAGGCTACTTTCCCCAAGACAATGCAGAACATTTTGCCGAAAACCTTAGTCTGATGCATTGGATGGAACAATGGCGCAAAGAAAGCGATGACGATCAAATGATACGCGGCACCTTAGGACGTTTATTGTTTTCCCAAGATGACATTAAAAAATCAGTAAAAGTGCTGTCAGGAGGCGAGAAGGGCCGCATGTTATTTGGTAAATTAATTTTGCAAAAAAATAACATCATGGTAATGGACGAGCCAACCAACCATTTGGACATGGAATCCATTGAATCCTTAAACCTGGCCTTAGAAAATTATCCGGGCACGTTGTTATTTGTAAGCCATGATCGCGAATTTGTGTCTTCATTAGCAACGCGCATTATTGAGTTAACACCTAAAGGAATCGTTGATTTCAGTGGCAGCTATGAAGATTATTTAGCTACTCAGGCACGTTAAACCTTGCTTTCTTACCCGAGCCAACGCTATGAAAAAACAATTTACCGTACTCAATAAAGCCATTGTGTATCCAGGTTATTTTCGCATGGAAAAATACCGCTTAACCCATACGCTGTTTAATGGTGGCTGGAGTGAAGAAATCAGTCGTGAAGTCTTTTTACGGGGTGATTGCGTCGCCGTTTTATTGTACGACCCCGATGCAGATAAAGTCGTGTTAATCGAGCAATTTCGTGCCGGAGCTATACTTAAACCTGAGGCGCCGTGGTTAATAGAAATTGTTGCGGGTGGTATTGAAGCCGGTGAAACCGCTGAAGAGGTTGCGTATCGAGAAGCCCGCGAAGAAGCAGGCTGTGAAATAAAACAGCTAACTAAAATTAGCCAATTTTATACCACGCCTGGTTGTTCTGCAGAATGGCTGACCTTATTTTGTGGCGAAGTAGACAGTCAACACGTGGGCGGTATTCATGGTTTAGCTCATGAACACGAAGATATTTTAGTGCATGTGGTCGATTTTGATACTGCCTACGCAATGATTGCCGAAGGTAAAATAATCTCTTCAATGCCGATTATTGCCTTGCAATGGTTGGCGTTAAACAAACAACAGTTACGCCAGCTCTGGCATCCAATAATTAGTTAAGCCAATGATGACTTTAAAAAACAGTTTAAAAGTATTGCCGCAATACCTGCTGCCTCAGCATTTATGTTCACAATGGCTGGGAAAACTGACTCATTCACCAAATAAAATTATAAAAAATTTTATTATTCAACAGCTTATTAATATTTATGGGATTAACATGGACGACGCGCTGGAATCAGATCCCAGCGTTTATCCAGATGTAAATGCCTTTTTTACTCGCGCTTTAAAACCCGATGCACGCAGCTTTCCAAACCAAGTCGATGCGATAGCCTGCCCAGCAGATGGACAGATTAGTCAGCTAGGACGCATTGCCCAAGGACAGATTTTTCAAGCCAAAGGCAAGCAATTTTCAGCCTGCGCCTTACTTGGCGGTGATGAACAACGCAGTGCGGTGTTTAACCAAGGGCAGTTTGCCACGATTTATTTATCCCCCAAAGACTATCATCGTTTGCACATGCCCGTCACTGGCACACTCACCGAGATGATTCATATTCCTGGACGGTTATTTAGCGTTAACACCACAACAACCAATACTGTGCCCAACCTATTTGCGCGCAACGAACGCGTCTGTTGTTTTTTTGACACCGCAGCAGGGCCCATGGTGCTGGTGTTAGTGGGGGCGATTTTTGTTTCCAGCATTGAAACCGTTTGGCAAGGTGTGATTACGCCGCCAACAAAAAACTCATTGCAACACTGGGATTATCGGCAACAGCCACTTACTTTAGTTCAGGGGCAAGAAATGGGACGTTTTAATATGGGTTCAACCATTATTGTGTTATTTGCTGACGATAAAATACGCTTTGAAAATACTTTAAAGGCAGGTGCACAGGTGCGATTGGGTAGGACAATGGGCACGTTTGCAAGGGATGTAACGTAACAGCAGAGCAGTAAGTTGATGAAATAAATACATGATTAACAACCTGTCGCCACAATTGGTTTGAATCACCTTGCCACTGCATAGTTAACTTCGACAATGCCTACTAAGGTACCGTTGGTCATCACGGCTACCCACTAAAGTCGGGACGCAGCGCAAGGCTTAACCGTTCGCCCTGAGCCTGTCGAAGGGTGGGCGGTTAAGCCGCTCAGGGTTCGACACGCTCACCACGAACGGCTAAAGCTACGAACGGCTTAACCTGAAACTGTCTCGCCTTAGGTGAGTAGCCGTCATCACGATAGCGTATTAATTGCCAAACTCGCTACCAATTCTTCCTCAGCCATGTGTTATTTCTTAATGTAGTGTTTACGCAAAATACTGGGGTAACCAAAGTGTAACAGTAGTGCCTTTGGCAGGCTCGCTGCTGATACTGAGTGCGCCTTTATGCAATAAGATAATACTTTGCACAATGCTCATGCCTAAACCTATACCTAACACTGTTCCTGAGGCATCGGCGCGATAAAAACGTTCACAGACACGATTAACTTCTTCTGTTGTCATGCCAATACCTTGGTCGGTGATGCTAATGCCTAATTGGTTTGCGTAGTGTAGATTTTCGGGTGTGGCGATGTGCAGGGTGAGTGTGACAGGGCTGGGTGCCGAGGAATATTTGTAAGCATTGGTTAACACATTATGGATGGCTTGGTGTAATTTTTCTTGATCTCCATAAAGCAGTATGTCTGTTGTGGGTAAGCTTAGCTCGGGGGCGCTGCGTTGCTCAGGCAGAGTAAAGTTAGCTAGGGCATTGTTAATGACTGTTTGTGCACTAATACTTTCAAGCGTTAACTCCTGTTCGCCATGAGCTTCTAACGTAGCCAAATCGAGTAGTTCTTTAAGAATATTAGTCATCACTTTAGCTTGTTTGTATATGATGTCTTGATAGTTTTTCTGTTGTTGTTCAGTTAACGGAAATGCATGCAAAATTTCTGCATAGCCATAAATACTTGATAAGGGAGTACGTAATTCATGTGCGGCAGTGGTGATAAATTCACTTTTCATTCGATCAACTTCAGTTTCGTAAGTGATGTCACGAAAATACAAAATACGCGCAATACTGCCAGCAGTATTATCCATACCAATGATTTGTAACACAGTTGGTTTTGGCGTAAGTAAGGCTAAGCTGATTGGTTTAATGATGTTGGTTAAGGTGTTGCGCACACAGTTACTAAGCGGTATGTATTTATCTGGAAAGACGGCACGTTGTTGCAAGAGTGTATTCAGGGTGTGTTCGTTTTCACCAACTAACGCAGAGGTTTCGATACCTGTTATAGCGTGAAAGGCAGGATTGATGAAGGTAATAACGCCAGTAGAAGTCATGGCAATTAACCCATCTGGGCTTAAGGTAAACACCGCATTAAGTTGAGCATTTTGATCTTCCAAGACGATACTGGCAGCTTGTAATTCAGCGGTTTTTTCATTAACAAGGCGTTGAACTATCGCGGTTCTACCCGTAATAATGAGCAACAGCATTTGTAATAAAGACGCCAACATAAGCCCAGCAGACCCTACTAACGGCACTGTCCATTGATGATTTTTTTCTAAGTAAGCTGCTTTAGGCGATACCATTAAGTGCCAATGCCGATCGGCTATGCTTAGCGTTTTTTGCCAGGCCCACTCGCTGTCACTAGTATGGCTATTCACATCAGAAGTGTAAATTAACGCGTGTTCCTTCGGGGCATCTGTGTCCACAATTTCAAATAAAATATCAGGATTTTGCACGGAACTGGTGGCGAGAGAAATCATCTCATCTACTTTAATCACCGCTACCGCAAAGCCTAATAAGGGCTGAGCGCTGTCTTTTTTATTGGCGCTGGCATCACGTTGAATAATTGGGTCTAAAACAAGTACACCTATGCGTTTTTGCTGTTCTTGAACTAACTGAATGGGTGCCGTAATGGTTGATGTTAAGTTGTTTATCGCTTGTTGAATCGCGGCATGACGTATTGGTTCAGAATGAATGTCGTACCCCAAGGCGGCTTTATTACCAAGTAGTGGAGCAATAAAACCCACGGGGACGTAGTTTGGTCGTGTTTGCGCATGAACTAACTTTCCTTGTGGGTCGCGTTCTTTAATTTCAAAGTTGTTAATGCCAGTGAGTTTGGCGTTTTTCTGTTCAAATTGTTGACGTTCAGACTGCATAACGTAAGGGTTAATACTGAGTGCAAAAATATCAGGATTCTCTTGTAGCGTAATCGCGGTGAAATAATCAAAGGTAGAAAAGCTTAGGTTAGGGGTGACTTCTACTAAGCGTCGCAAGGAAGCCAAGGTGACTTTATGAGTAATAAAGCGTCGATCTAAGCGTGTGCTAAGATTTTCTCCATAATCGTTAATGGTGTCATGTAACTTAGTTGTTTCTGCCATTGAAGCAATAAAGACTGCGCCACTGATCAAGCTTAAAACAACCAGCATGGGCAAGCTAAGGGTTAATAAGCGGCCACTCCAAGGTGCTTTACGCCAATTAAAAAAGGTAAGGCAAAGCGGTAACAGGACTAAAATACCTAACATATCACCAAGCCACCAATGCACCCAGGCTGAAAGAAACTCTGCACCACTAATAATATGAATAGCGTACAGTAAGCTATTAGCAATGGTTGCAGAAATTAGGCAGGCAACTGGGCCAGCTAAACCCAAAAATATAAAAATATCACGATGATCAGCAAGTGATTGCCAACCTTTGTTAATAAAGCGTTTAATTAGCCAGACCGCAGTGACCGCTTGTAACGTACTGCCACTGGCAATGCCAAGGGCCGCCATAATTGCAGTCACATCTTGATGGTTATGAGATTGCGCAATCCATAGCTGTAGTAATAACGAGCCAAACCAAATGCTTGACCAAAACTGCTTACCTTGCAGTGCCACGGCGATAGCCAGCCCAGCCGCAGGAAATACAGGGCTGGCATAGCCAGGGGGGATTGCAAGCAGCATGCTCAATACGCCTAATACGTAATAGCTAGCAGAGTAAAGACACCATTTAACTATCCATGCTATTTTGTCGTGGTTGTTCATTATTAATCCTAAAAATAAGGGCTACAGCAAAAACAAGTGTTGCTTAGCGTGGACTAAGATAATTGTGTCTGTTGAATGGGGAAGTATGTTTGTTTAAGTCATCTGGGCGAAGCCATGCCCACAGGACTATTTTTATAGTTTTTATAGTTCTTACTGCCTTGCATAATTAGCCACATCGCAGCTTAAGGCGCTTAAGTGCAGACAAGTGTACAACCTCTAAAGCCGATAACTTAGGCTTTTTTAAAGCCATAAATATAGTAACGTAATAAATTAAGTCGACTTAATAGCTCTACTATTAAGGTTTCTATTATGGCACTTTTTCTGGTGACCTTATGTTGCTGTCCTAAGCGACGCAAATAACGGTAAGTGGGTAACGTGTTAAGCGTAATATTGTTGGCTATTTCTAAGCTAAAGTGGGTGTCCTGAGCTAAATGCTGATAATCGCTATGACGGAATTGTAAATTACAGCCGCCATAAAAGCTCCATGGATTATGGGTTACTTTGGTTAAGGGATATAAGGTCGTGCTGCTGACAAAATCTGATAAGGCTAAGTACCCTCCAGGCTTAAGAACCCGATACGCTTCTTGGAAAAAACGGTGCCGATCTGGAAAATGAAAGATACATTCCACTGCCAACACCACATCAAAACTATTATCAGGAAAAGGCAGTGCACAGGCATTACCTTGATGAAAGCTTAAGGTATTTTGTGGGTGTGCAGTAACGGTAGCGCGAGCGCGTTCTAATTGTCGCTCATCTAAATTTAAGCCCACTAAATCCATGCGAATAAATCGGTCATTGATGTGTGCCACTGTGCCACCAAAACCGCAGCCCACATCTAACACCTGTAAGCCGTGAGTAATATGTCCAGCTGAACACACCTGTTGGCTAAGATTTTCTGTGGCAAGGGCAAAATCTTCAGTGCTTAATGTGGCTGTGGTAGGGTTTTCCCAATATCCCCAATGCACATGTTTACCAAAACTTTTAGTCACTGCGTCATTGCCGTCTTTAAGTAAAGTGAGTAAAAAATCAAAATAAGGTAAATTAACTGATGGCGTAGTGCTGGGTTGCTGCGTGTCTGAGTTAGCAGAGGGTTTCATTAGGTTATCCAAAATAAGGTGAAAAAAGTTAAATAGTGAGCGTCTTCTTTTACACAAGGCGAAGTATGCGCACCGTGTTATTTTTTAGCACGGAGGGCTAAATTTTTACAAAAAAAGAGACGGGTTGTGCCTGTCTTTGTAACATAAATAGCGTTAGTTTACGCAGTTAAGATGACACTTTTTAGTAACAAGATAACGCTTGTTCGTATCAAGGAAACTATTTTCGTTCCCTGAGCGAGAGGCAGCGGACGTTACGACGACAACAAAAACAATAACGTGGTAAAGAAGCAACGCAGCGTTAACATTTAGGCTTCGGCAAGGCTTAGCCAACGGGGCTATCCACTTAAGGCAGGACAGTTTCAGGTTAAGCCTTGCGCTGTGTCCCAACTTAAGTGAGTAGCCGCCCACGGCGTAGTATTGTGAGCACACCCTTTTTTTAATTGTTAAAGAGCATCTCATTATGATGAATTTTTTTTTATGGCTGGTCTTAGGTTTGTCAACAAGCGTTCATGCTGAGGTTTTTACTTGGCAAGATTTGCGTGGGCGGCAGCATTATTCAGATCAAGCTGATAGCAAAGCTAAGCCGCTTGATATTAAACCAGGCTTTGGCTATCAAGTGGTTAAAACGGTCTTTGATGGTGATACGTTGGTTTTGGCTGATGGTCAAAAGGTACGTCTATTGGGCATTAACACGCCCGAAGTTCAGCATCGAAATCAATTAGAGCAAGCCGGTGCTGAAGATGCCAAGCAGTGGTTACTTGCCCATACGCAACATACTCGTGTGCGTTTAGAAATGGGCGAGGAGCGTTTGGATAAATACAATCGTTTATTGGCGCATGTGTTTACCGAAAAAAATGAGCATCTTAATCTGCAATTAGTGGCAGAAGGCTTGGCTACCATGGTTATTTATCCCACTAATTTATTGTATGTAAACGAGTTAACTGCCGCAGAAAATAAGGCAAGGCTTGCTAATAAAGGGCTATGGGGACGTGCTGAGTATGCTCCCGTGCAGGTAACTCAAGTAAGCCCTAAAGATTATGCTACACGGCAATGGTTGCGTTTGCAGGGGGAAGTCACTGCTATTCGTTTTACGAAAAAATATGTTTACTTAGAGTTAAGCCCCGAGTTTGATTTGCGTATAGAACAACAATGGCTCAGTCTTTTTCCCGATCTGGCTAGCTATCAACATAAAAAGCTTGAGGCGCGAGGGTGGATTAATCACCGAAAGGGGCATCAATCCATGTTAATTCGTCATCCCAGTGCGTTAAATCTTGTGCAATAAACTGTGCTTATTGTTTCAAATCTTGCTTATCCAGAGCGATTGCTTTTTAATACCTGCGCTAATGCGTGTGCTAACAAGTTGACTTATAATGCCGCGCGGAGTGCAAGCAAAGCGTGTTCTCCTAATGTGTGCAGTCTTAAGTGTTTAGCTGTTTTTATGATTCCAACCAAGAGAGTTACTATGAAAAAAATTACATTGATTACCCTCGCTGCCGTGTCTTTTTTTGCTGCGGGGCAGGTTTTTGCTCATGGCCCTGTGCGTCAAAAAGCAGAAGAAGCTATTACGATCAATGCTCCTGCTGAAAAAGTATGGGCAATTATCAAAAATTACGATGATATGTCGTGGTTACCCAGCGTAAAAAGTACCACCGCTGACAAAGGCAATAAAAAAGGCTCGTTACGCGTGCTGACGTTGCAAAACGGCGGCACGATTACTGAAGAGTTAAAAAAGTATGATGAGCAAAAAATGACTTATGCTTACAAAATCACCGATATGAGTATTGCTAAAACCATTACCCATTCCGGCACAGAAGAGCAAGTACCTGTTTTTCCAGTGGATAATTATGCCGCCTCAATTGAAGTAGAAGGCAACGGAGCCACGTCGGTGGTGGCGTGGAAGTCTGCTTATTATCGTGCATACATGAACAATAATCCGCCTGAAGAAATGAACGAAGAAGCAGCTAATACGGCGGTAACGGGTGTTTTAAAATCAGGTTTGGCGAATTTAAAAGCCTTGGCAGAAAAATAACAGCATGCGCTATTTTTTTAGCAATTGTCTCGTGGCAGTGGCGTTCACCGCACTGTTTACGTGTCAGGTATGGGCTGCACCATTTGCCTGTATTAGTAATCAATTAAGTGACAGTGTGTCGATTATTGATACGCACACGCAGCAGGTTATTCGTACCGTTACGGTTACGGGTAAACCTGCTGGTGTGGCCATGGCAAGGGATGGTAAATTTTGTTATATCAGCACACCAGAAGCGCATGGCTTTGCCGTATTGGCTATGCAGACGTATCAAATTACTCAGCAAATAGTGGTGAGTGAGGGTGCCTTAGGCATTGCGCTTAGTCCCAATCAACAGTTTATTTTTGTGGCAGATTGGTATCACAATACTGTGTCTGTGCTTGACGCTAAAAAATTTACGCTGTTAAAAACCATTGCGGTAGGGCAATCGCCCTCAGGTTTAGTGGTCAGTCCTGATAGCCATTGGTTATATGTTGCTAATCGCTTAAGCAACTCGGTGTCAAAAATAGCCTTAGCAGATTTTAGCGTGGACAGCACAGTTACCGTGGGTGCGCATCCGTTTGGATTAAGCCTTGATAGTCGTGGCGAGCGTCTTTATGTGGTCAATGTGGAGAGTGATGACGTAAGCGTGATCGCCACGCAGACCATGCAAAACATCGCCACCATTCCTGTCAGTATGTTGCCTTATGCCGCCACGCTTGCCTTAAACGATGAACGTTTATTGGTGACTAATCAGGAAGATAATACCGTTTCTGTGATTGATACGGGCACACTTAAGGAGGTGACACGGCTAACGGTGGGCGAGCGACCTGAAGGTATCAGTACCCATTCCGATGATCGACAGGTGTATGTTGCTAATTGGTTTGATGGCACTGTTTCAGTCCTTGATGCAAAAACTTTGCGCGTGGTGAATACCATTAAAACTGGCGAGGGCAGCCGTGCCTTTGGACAGTTTATTTCTACTCATTAATCAGGAGCTAACATGGCTGAAACAGTCGATGAATTAACAGTAAGTTACTTAGACGGTGATGTTGAAACCGTTAAAGAGCTTGATAAAAAAGTCCTTACCAAAGGCGCGTGGGCTACAGTGATTTACCGTTATCAAGATTGGAATCGTAGCAAAGAAGAGTATGGCCCTGATAAATACACGATTCGTCGTTATCAAAAACGCAATGGTGAGTATCAACAAAAATCGAAATTTAATATTTCCAGTAAAGATCAGGCGCAAAATATTATTGCAGCCTTGCAAGATTGGTTAGCAGAGTAAGTTACTCGGTGTTAAGTCGTCGCTCAACCGTCTTTTAACACAATGGACAACAGGCTTAACCTTTCGTGCAGTGCGTGTCGAAGGATGAATGGTTAAGCCGCTGATGGTTCGAAAAGCTCGCCACGAACGGCTTAATTATCATGCGAACCAAAAAAGTTAACCTACTTATGGTCGCTTACTTAGGACTCGATAGCCGTATTGCACCAAACAGGAAGCCACAACGCGTCTATCACCTCTTGCGACCTATGGGTAGTTCCTACACAACAATGCGTCCAGCAGGTTTGCTTACTTGCATCAAACAGTCGTCATACTCTACTGGAACAGTAACAACTATTTCTCCCCCCTTTTCCAAGGCGGATGAATAACTACCGCCTACACTTCTCATTTCTTCAGTCCATTATTACGCTCATGACATTAATTGATTCACGCGATGACTTACAGAAAAAATTTAAAGCGGCGGCATTGGAATATCATGAATTTCCAGTACCAGGCAAAATTAGTGTTATGCCTACGAAGCAGTTGGCTAATCAGCGTGATCTTGCTTTGGCGTATTCACCTGGTGTTGCCGCTACCTGTGAAGCGATCGTTGCGAATCCTGAAGACGTCTCAAAATATACGGCACGTGCTAATTTAGTGGCAGTGATTACCAATGGCACAGCAGTGTTAGGCTTGGGTAATATTGGACCTTTGGCGGCTAAGCCGGTAATGGAAGGCAAGGCTGTGTTATTTAAAAAATTTGCCGGTATTGATGTCTTTGATATTGAAATTAATGAAACCGATCCAGATAAGTTATGTGACATTATTGCCGCGTTAGAACCTACGTTTGGGGGCATTAATTTAGAAGACATCAAAGCACCAGAATGTTTTTATATTGAGCGTAACTTACGAGAAAGGATGACTATTCCCGTTTTTCATGATGATCAGCATGGCACAGCGATTATCGTCGGTGCTGCCGTATTAAATGGCTTGCAGGTGGTTGGCAAAACCATGAACGCTTGTAAGTTGGTGGTTTCAGGCGCAGGCGCAGCAGCTTTGGCATGTTTAGAGTTATTGGTGGATTTAGGTTTTCCCATGCCTAATATTTATGTCACTGATTTAGCAGGCGTTGTTTATCAAGGTCGCCAAGAACTAATGGATCCAGCCAAAGCACGTTTTGCCCAAGTAACAACGGCGCGAACCTTAGCAGAGGTTATTACGGGTGCAGATATTTTTCTTGGGCTTTCGGCAGGCGGGGTGTTAACGGGGGCAATGGTCGCAAGCATGGCGGCAAAACCGTTAATTTTTGCCTTAGCCAATCCCGTACCAGAAATTTTGCCTGAAGCAGTGAAAGCGGTAAGAGCAGATGCGATTATTGCTACGGGCCGTTCTGATTACCCAAATCAAGTCAATAATGTCTTATGTTTTCCGTATATTTTCCGAGGCGCATTGGATTGTGGTGCAACAACCATCACCCGTGCTATGGAAATTGCTGCCGTTCAGGCCTTGGCAAAATTAGCTCAAGTCGAGCAATCGGATATTGCCGCCGCCGCGTATGGCAGTGATTGCCTCTCGTTTGGTGCTAATTATTTAATTCCTTTACCCTTCGACCCACGTTTAATGAGTACCCTTGCGCCGGCGGTGGCTCAGGCTGCTGCTGCATCGGGTGTGGCACGTCGTCCTATTCAAGATATGACGGCCTATATTGAACGCTTGCAACAATTTGCCTATCACAGCGGCAGTGTTATGCAGCCTATTTTTCATCATGCGAAAAAAATTCCTGTCAGTGCTAAGCGCATTGTTTTTGCTGAAGGTGAAGATGAGCGCGTGTTGCGTGCGGTACAGATTATTGTCGATGAACAGCTAGCCTATCCGTTATTAATCGGACGACCAGCAATGATTGAGCAACACATTAAAGCCTTAGGCTTACGCTTAGTGATTGAGGTAGATTTTCAGTGTATCGACCCTTTTTCAAATGCCTTGTATCCTGATTTTTGGCAGAGTTATTTAGCCGCCACGATTAGGAAAGGCGTGACTGAGCAATCAGCACAATTAGAAATGCGGCGCAGACCAACGTTAATTGCTGCCATGTTGATACGCAAAGGCTTAGCAGACGGTATGATTTGCGGAACCATTGGTACTTATGCCTTGCATTTACATTATGTTGATCAGGTGTTGGGGAAACGTGCAGGCGTTAATGTGTATGCAGCTATGAATTGCTTGGTGTTGCCCGATCGTCAATTGGTGCTGACTGATACGCATGTCAATGAAAATCCAACGGCGCAGCAATTAACTGAAATAACTTTACTTGCTGCTGAACAAATGCGTCTATTAGGCTTAGTGCCTCGGGTGGGATTATTATCTCATTCCCATTTTGGCTCTAGTCAAAGTGACTCAGCGCAAAAAATGCGTGCGACGTTGGTACTGTTGCAAACTTTAGCGCCTGAGCTGGAGGTGGAAGGTGAGCTGCATGGTGATTGTGCGGTAGATTTTGTACGTTTAAAAAAATCCATGCCTAATACGTCACTGACAGAAAGTGCTAATTTATTGGTTTTGCCAACGCTTGATGCGGCAAATATCGCTTACAACTTATTGAAAGTGACCGCAGGCAATGGTGTTTCAATAGGCCCCATTTTATTAGGTTGTGCTAAACCAGTACAAATCGTTGCGGCATCGGCAACGGTGCGACGGATTGTTAATATGACGGCGTTATGTGTTGTTGATGGTGTTTTAGGGCAAGAGTCTTAGGTTAAGACGATTATTTCTGGTAAGAATAACTCTCTGCAAAGCGTTAAAACATGTTGAATCAAGATACTTATATTTTTGTAGTGCATCGACTAAAGGAAAAATAACCAATGAAAACCGTACTGATTACTGGTGCAAATCGTGGTCTAGGCTTGGCGTTTTGCCGACATTATCTGGCTGAAAATTGGCATGTGGTGGCGTGTTGTCGACATCCTGACTCAAGCGCGGCCTTGCTTGCTTTGGCAGAATCCTGTCCACACCTGCGTATCGAAGCACTTGAGATGACTGATTTTGCGCAGATAGATGCCTTGGGGGAAAAACTAAGCGGCGTGCCTATCGATTTGCTTATCAATAATGCGGGTATTTATCCAGATACTGCCAGCAATGCCTTTGGACAGGTTGATTTCGAAGTATGGCGTCAGGCGTTGTTGGTGAATACGTTTGCCCCCGCTAAATTAACTGAAACAATGTTAGCCTCGCTTCATCTAGGACATGACAAACTGATTGTTTGTCTAAGCAGTTTAATGGGCAGCATTACCGATAATACCTCGGGCGGTAGTAGTTATTATCGCAGTAGTAAAGCCGCCTTAAATGCGGTAATGAAAAATTTATCCTTGAGTTTACAAAACGACGGAGTGGGTGTGCTGATCCTTCATCCAGGTTGGGTAAAAACCGATATGGGCGGAGCCAATGCATTGATTGATGCAGAGGTGAGTGTGCGTGGTATGTGTCAAGTCATCAAAGCGTTTACCTTAACGCAATCGGGTCAGTTTATTAACTATGATGGAAAAATTTTACCGTGGTAAATTTATGATCAAAATAATCAATGTATTACTGTTATCTGTTAGTTCAACTGTGGGCGTTGCAGCAGTCAGTATCCCTGACCCATTGCTGCCACCGTTAGGTCATTATCAAACGCTGATGGCACATGCCAAAGGTGATCAAATTTATCTGTGCAACACGGTTAATAAGGCTTACCACTGGACGATTCAAGCGCCTGATGCTCAGTTATTGGATGAGCATGGGCGGCTTATTGGTAAACATTATCAAGGACCTATTTGGGAGTATCACGAAGGGAGTCTGGTGCAAGGTAAGATTTTGCAGCGTCAAACCGTCACGCCCAATGATCTAAGCTGGTTGTTGGTGGAAATAATTCATCATCGTGGAGACAGTGCTTTTAGTCATACGCGGTTTATTAATCGTATTAATACACAGGCAGGGTTGCCACCCGTAACCGGTTGTGACGGAAATCATTTGGGAGCAGAAAAAAGAGTGCCTTATCAAGCAGATTATATTTTTTACACGACCGACTAAACGGTGCAACGAGTAGGGGGTTGGGTGCAATAACATGACTGAGCAGGCGTTGCGTGATCTTGCCGAGCAAATTAAATCATGGGGGCTAGCCTTAGGATTTCAGCAAGTGGGTATTACTGATACTGATTTATCGGAGGCTGAGGCGCATTTACAGGCGTGGTTAGCACAAGGTTTTCATGGTGACATGCAGTATATGCACCAGCATGGCTTAAAGCGTTCACGACCTAATTTATTGCACGAAGGTACGCTGCGAATTATTTCTGTTCGATTGGATTATTACCCTGAAGCACAGCGGACAACGCAACAGGTGCTGGCAGAACCCACCGCAGCCTTTATCTCCCGTTATGCCTTAGGTCGTGATTACCATAAACTAATGCGTAAACGCTTACAGAAGCTCATTGAACGCATTACCGAAGCCTTGCCCCTTGCCTATCAACAAGACGTGTCGATGCGCTGCTGGGTTGATAGCGCACCCGTGTTAGAAAAAGCAATTGCCCAAAAAGCAGGCTTAGGGTGGCTTGGTAAGCATTCAAATGTCATTAATCGGCAGGCAGGATCGTGGTTTTTTTTGGGCGAAATCTACGTAAATTTACCCTTGCCTATTGATTCTCCAGCCACGCCGCATTGTGGCGAATGCTCCGCTTGTATAACTATTTGTCCAACTCAAGCCATTGTTGCGCCCTATCAGGTTGATGCGCGACGCTGTGTTTCGTATCTCACTATAGAATTACAGGGCGCAATTCCTGAACCTTTGCGACCGTTAATTGGTAATCGAATTTATGGTTGTGACGATTGTCAATTGATTTGCCCATGGAATCGTTTTGCAAAATTAACGGCGGAAGCAGACTTTAAACCACGCCATCAATTGGATGCTCAACATCTATTAACCGTGTTTAGCTGGGATGAAGCAAAGTTTTTAGCCGCTACCGAAGGCTCTGCTATCCGGCGTATTGGTTATCAACGTTGGCTACGAAATTGTGCCGTAGCCTTAGGTAATGCGCCGTATTCAGCTGAGATTATTAGTCAGTTAACTGCCCGCTTAGCACATCCCTCGGCGCTGGTGCAGGAACATGTGCACTGGGCTCTTAAACAACAGCATGCCAAGCTAAATGCGGCTGACACGCTCTAAACAGCGCTTATTTTATCATTTAGGGCTTGCCTGTTTAGATGTTGTTTCGTCAATGGGTTGCGACAATTAGTCGCATTTTAAACACATGCTTAGCTCGTTAAACTTGTTTTTAACATTTAATGGCTATAGTAGT
>QYQN01000026.1 GCA_007280895.1 Methylococcaceae bacterium | reverse complement strand
GCCACCAACATTCCAAGGATTTGCAATACGACCGCCAGACAACGTTAACCAATTAAAACCTTTGCTATCCTTCAGATCATAATGCAAAAAAGCTCGGTCTAAGTTAAAACTATATTGAGTACCTGTATTCCCCATGGTTTGGTTGGTTGAAACAGGATCTGGCATATTACCCGTGGCTAAGCGCACTCCAGCTTTCAAGCCATCGGTTATTTTTGTATCAATGGCTAAACGAAATCTTTCACGGAAATATTGACGATCATGATTAGTGTTTAAGAAACCATTTAAACCAGCCGCTGCAACGCCGCCGGCTCGATTGATAGCTTGATAATCTGGGTAATACAGTGCAACGTTATCAGTAGACATAAAATCATTTTGTGATCTTAAGCGTAAATCACCAGATAATTTAAAGCGACTAATCCATTCTGGTAGAGCATCTGGCACACCCCATTTCTGATTTTTAGCTTCTTGCATAACATCTTTAACTACATCATGCCTAAGTTCAGCACGCACTTGTTGTCTAATTTCATCTTTAACAAATTCTGGCACGAAAGGGACTCTTACCTCGCCCTCTTCCAATGGTTCTGAAGAACCTGCCTGCGCTTGTTGTCCTGCATCAGACTCAGCTTTCTTAATCATTTCGTCAGCGACTTGATCAGTCAAAACACCTTGTTTAACTAATTCTTTAATTAAGTTTGTCGTGGTATTTCGCAACTTAAGCAATTCCTCTTTTTCACCCGCTTGAGCCACGCTAACCAAGCTGCAAAATGCTAGAGCTAACAGCTGCTTTGTAGTATCCATTTTATTACCTGTAGTATGTTTAGATTCTTGATGTAATTTTAAACTTAATTGGCTGTTCTAAGCCTGGCGGCAAAGGTTCATTAACCTTTTTATATCTTTTTAAAAGCTCCGTTAAAAGATCATCTATGTGACTATCGTTACTGCCTCTAGCCAATTCAATACGTTTAACTGAACCATTGGGTTCCACCCAAATTTTAAAAATAGCAGTATAGCCTTTATGCCTAAGCTCATCTTTCTCAGACAATATATCTAAAATATCATTTTTAATTAAGCCACTATACCAAGCGTAAGGATCACCACCACCTCCATTACCTAGCAAGCCTTTCCCGCCTTTTCTTGCAGCTAAACCAAAGCCATCTGAACCTGCGGACCCTTCTGCATCGAGACCTAAATCCCCAGGAGGTGGCTCATCAGATACATCTGGTAAATCTTCAGGTTCTTGCTCGACAGGTTCTTGGACTTTATCAATCTCTGGTTCTGGTAGCTTTTCCACCTTTGGTGGCGGTGGCGGTGGCGGTGGTGGCTTAGTGAGCGTAACAGTTTGAATTTTACGTTCTTTCTTAGCCGGTTTTTCTTCCATTGAGGAAATCAAGTGGATGATGGTAAAAATTGCTGCCACCAAAAACAATCCACCTAATATCAATGGCAAATGGGCACGAATAGGATGTTTATGCTTTGTCATTTGTCAAATTATCTCATTATTTCACGAGATTTTGAGTCACCAACCCAATTTGGGTGATATCCAACTCACCAAGTAAAGCCAGAACATTCACAATATTTACATATTGGACACTGGCATCACCCTTGATAACAATAGGTAAAGCAGGATTAACTGCTTTATATTGTTGTAAAGTCGATTTTAATTGCTCCATTGTGACTGGATAAGTATCTAAATAAATTGTCCCATCAGCTGTAATAGTTACAGCCTTAGTTTGCGGCTTAGCCAAACTTGGCGAATCACTTGCTTTTGGTAAATTTACCGTAATCCCTTGCACAGACGCGGTAGTCATAAGAATAAACACAACCAACAACACATACGCTAAATCAAGCATAGGGGTTACGTTAATCTCGTCATACGCTTCGTTTTCTTCTTGTACTTTCATACTTAAAATCTCATTTGCTAAATAGGTTTAAGACAAGGAAAAACTTAGGAGGTATGTTCTTCTGCTAATTTTGCAACAAACTCATCAACAAAAACCGTCATATCTGCTGAAATAATTTTAATGCGACTTCCTAAATAGTTGTAACCAAATAAAGCAGGAATCGCCACAGTTAAGCCGGCAACTGTTGCCGCTAACGCCGCAGCGATACCTGGCGCAATTGAGTTAACGTTTACTTCACCACTGACGGCAATGGCGGCAAAAGTAATCATTACCCCAACTACTGTACCTAATAAACCTAAGAATGGTCCGCCACTAATTGCGATAGTTAATAACACCATTTGAGAATTCAATTTTTGATTTTCTCTTACTAATACAGCATCCATAGAAGTTTTTACCGCAGCTAAAGCACCTGCTGATAAGGATGCGCCGTTAGTTGTAGCTGCTTTAGATAATCGTTTATTCATTTCCTCTACACCCACATGATAGATGCGGTAGATAGAAGAGCCTGAATATTCACTTCCGTCTTGAGTCAAAGAAAATAACAACGCTGCCTCATCTTCATCTTCTTCTTCATCGCGCTGAGTATTTAACGCTGACAAATCAGCTTGCCCTAATTTGGCAAAAGCTTGCTCGAATTTTTTATTTTTACCATTAACATGGTTGATAATAATGGTTTTACTTACCATCACCATCACACTAATAACAAACATAACACCAAGAATACCAATGATAACCCAGCCATCAATAGTAACGTTGTTTAAGGTAGAGACTATGTAAGACTCGCCACCTTCTTCATCTGGTGTTGCATCTTCACCGTATGTTAATAACGCAGAACCTAACCCTTGCATTTGCACATCAAATTTAATTGCATTTGCATCTTTAGCTATTTTAAAAATCGCCAGTTGATCAATTAAACCGTTAAAACCGCGTAAGCTCGTCGCATCAGCACCAACAGTTATTTCGCTGTTAAGCTCGCCTAATACCACAGGAAAAATACCTGCAGGCAACCCGTCTACATATAATTTTAACTCTGCAGCTGTTGCTACCACGGCTAATTGATGCCATGTACCAGGAGCAACAGTTGATTGGCCGATAAATTCATTCTTAGCACCCGCACCATCCACTACTTCAAGGATTGGTTTTTGATCTTTTAAAGCTAAGGTTAAGGAACTTGGAGTGCCTGAACGTTGTAAGACAACGGCATTGGCAGCGGCTTGATCAAACTTTACCCATGTTGAAATAGTCCACCCTGCTGTTGGACTCATAACAATAGTGGGTGACGCCGGAATTCGCACTATTTGAGCACCTTTAAAAGAAGCTGCCCCAGCAATTAAACCATCTTCTGCAACGGTTGCAGTTGTTTCTGAAGGGTTATTTGCATTAGCTGTTTTATCTTGAAAACCTGTGGCTTCAAACTGATAGCTTAAGACCTGACTAACATCAAAGGATTCAGGAGCTTCCTGTGCATCAACAGCCTCTTTATTACCATAATACAACCAGAAACTTGGATTTTGTGATGTAACAATTTCTTTAGGTAATTTAACCCAAATTAAAGCCATTTCATTTACTGGATCTAATTTTTCTACATAAAATTTTAAAGGTGTTTTTTCATCTTCAGCTAACACACGCAAATCTTTACCTTTATCTGCTAAGTCTGCAAAAAATGCAAAATTACCAGTGTGTAATCTAATGAGAGCATAAGCATCTTCAGGAATGACCATGCCATCCTGTTGCAATTTTTTTACGTCAATACTGATATTTTTCTTATATCCCCAATCATCGCTCCACCAAGCCGATGACATAGAAGGTAACAAAGTTAAAAGAATCAATAGAAAATAAAGCCGTTTCATTTTTTTCTCACTCATATTTGGTGGAGGAATTATTACAAAAATTAATTACAAAATTATTACTCAGAAGTAATGGGTTTATTTGAAGAATAGTTAACATAATTTAAAAAAAATTCATCATCGTATGCCTTATTAAAAATTCTTCATGGTTATCTAATCCTAAGTAGTGCGTTGACACATTACTTAATTGATTTAAAGATAAGTGTTTCTTATTTTGGTTAGATTAGTTTTTAGCTTTGTTCTTTTTAGAGTCATCGCTTTCACCTTCACCATAACCGATTAAATCTACGCTTATTACGCCCATTTTCATGGATTTGGCATCAGCATCTTTACTGTCTTTACTCATATCAGTTGATGATTGTGCCACTTGACTAACGCTTGCTGTTAAATTGCTCACTCCAGTTAATCCAGCTGCCATACTTCCTGAAGATGCAGCAGGAACCCCGCTACTTACCCCACCCACCTGAATGTTATTAGCACCTAAAACAGCTGTCGCAGAAATTGTCACGTTGGTACCACCAATCCCTGCTTCACCCGCATTAACAATCCCTTTGGGAGCGAACAAAAATACATCGCCTGGAATTTTGCCAGTGGTTGCTGCTGTACGAATACCACTACCCGAGACAATAGGTGGAAAAGTAACCACTAAGTTACCATTATCATCAAAGCTGTATTGTGGTGGTGGTGCGGCAATTGCGGATTTAGCTCCTCGCCCAGCATCGATATCACCCTCAGATGACCAAATCAAAATATCACCACTGCTTAAGGCAAATACGCGTGATTGGTTCACAATAAAATCATTATTTACATAGGCATTAATATTCCCTTCGCGTTGCGCAACAATACCTAATTCAGAAGCCGCTTTAGCACCCGTGAAAGACACAGCTAAACCTGCGTTAATTTCACCGCCAGGCACAACTAAATCAATATTTCCACCTTGCAAAGTTTGTAATTTACTAAAAAACAAACTTAAATTTCCTTTCCATTCGGTACCAGGAAACAAATTAGTAATAGCGGTAAAGCCTCGCTCATTACCAAGATCTGAACTAATGGCTGATGCTGCGCCGGTATATTTCAACTCATCAAATAAGACGCTATTAAGCATCGTATTTAATTGCGATTGAATCGGCAAATATTGGTCAGCTGGGAGTTGCGCAAAAGTTTCTAAAACTTGTGCAGGTTCTACAACTGACTTAGCTAGGTATTTTGTGCTGACTAACTCATCAATATCTGTTTGAATTGAAGCAAACATGTCTGGACTTAATTTTCTAAATCCTTCAATTGCGCTCTGTTCAGATAAAAAAGGATCTGCCAATTTGTCACGCATAAAGTTAGTTACTAACTGATTATATTGGCTAAAGTTATCACCATAACGAAGATACTCAGTAATTAACAGCGTCATTTCTTGCGTTAGATCAGTATATTGATGACTGACTAAAGCATCTAACTTAGGCTGAATAGCGGCATACTCAGCCGGTGTTAAGGCTTTAAATTGCTCTAATGCACGTTTCTCGGTTAAGGCTGTGTTATTGGTTTTTTCACGCATAAATCCAGTAATGACTTCAAGGAATTTAGTGTGATTTGCAGCATATTTTAAAACATCAGGGTCTAAATCAAAAATACCTAAATAGTTGGGTGTTGAGCGTGAGCCCATCCCTGCAATCACAGCGATATTTGCTCCCACATCACTTGATAAATTTGTATTCGCTAAGTTACCAATAGTTGAAAGTCCACCCGATGCACCAAAATCAATATTTCTACCTGAGGTGACTAAGACATTACCAGGACCTGCAACTTTTATTTCATTAAAGTTATCAACCAATAAACCATCCTGACTACGCTCGCTGGTAAATAAAATATCTCTAGCCGCAGAGATTACTGTCGAATCGGCAGCAGTAATATGCTGTAGGTTTATGAGCACGTTGGAAATGTCATTACCACTTTGAATGATGGCTTTTTTCGGGGCATTAATTTGGATAGATCTGATATCACCTTCGTTGGTAACAACACGAATTGGCTCTTTATCCTGTGTATGAACTGGCACGCTAGCATGAACTAACATGTTGATACCATAAGGATTTAAAATAGATTCTGCATCATTAAGTTGATTTTTAGCTAAGGGATACAAAACATTTGGAAGTAAGTTTTTATCTGCATCTGACATACTTAAGCGCAGAGAATCTACACTTGAACTTATATTGTCTTTCGCAAGAATTTGCAATGTAGCGTTAGGGGCTGGAAATAACGTTACTTGACTATCTAAAGCAACGCTGCCACCAAATGCAGTTGCAGCTAACGAGGCGGGGTAAATTTTTGCTAAGCTTGATTGACTTCCACTCATACTCAACATTTGTTCATCACCGATAACGCTGGTATCTGAACCAAAATGCACATCACCTGATAAGGACTTAACTGCCACGTTACTATTATCAGAATAACTAAAAAATTCTGTCCCACTGGGCGCATAATTATTGCCAGAATGTAACATCATGCCGTCCGATACTGCCGATATTGTTATACCGTTTTTAGCATTTAAATTAAATGAGGTATCGCCTGAAACAAGTTGTGGACCATGGGTAAATTGTTTGTCACTGCCTTTAATTGCACCACCAGCGGTTATTTCTGCATTACCTTTTGCTAAGTAAAAAGCCCCGCCAGCAATATCTCCACCAGCATTTACCGTCATTGAGCCGCCACCTTGAATCAGCACTTGGTTATTTAAGAAGTCTGAGAATGTAGCGGTATTGGGTTGACCGATCTGTTTACCTGTGGTCGGCATCATTACTGATAGATCGTTAATATTTCCTTGCGCAGACAGTGAAACTGCACCGCCACCAAATGAACCAATATTTTCTTGGAATAATGAGGCTTGCCCATCAGCTGCATTGCCATAACCATCGGACGTATAACCTAAGGCTACTGTCCAAACGGTGGGTAATTCACCCGCATGACTTACACCTGCTGACCAATCACCTATGCGCAACAACCAGTTATCGATAAACTGATTCGTGACCGCACCTTGAATAGCGTTACCAGCATTCACGGTTAAGTTACCTCCCTCTACTGGATACTCACCATAAAGAAGGAAGGCCACCATCGTATCATTTAAGGTGCCGTAGCGATGACTAGTCTCTGCACGTCCAGCACTGTAAAGCGTGGCCGTTTGATTTGTGAAAATAACATCATTGCCAGCGGTTAAATTTATATCCCCTGTTCCTGTGCGAATGGCAGTACTGTCACCAATAACGATGTTTTTAGAAGCTGCCGTAGTTGTTGAATTAGCACTGGCTAAATCAGCACCTGCGGTTAACTGATAAGACCAAGAACGATCTGTTTGCATCAGATCTTTAATGTTAACCCCCATTAATGTTCCATCTTTAAAGCCGTCTGATAGCGAAGCATTAACATTGAAATTACCAGAGGTTTTAATCGTTAAATTACCAGGTGTAACAAACGCTCCACCTGATGGATAACGCCATTCAGCTAAATCCCATTTATTAACTAGAGTCAGATCCCCTTCATAATTAATCTCAATACCTGGTTTAATGACCGCATCAGTGCCTAAGGTTTGATTTATTAAGGCACTTTTTTCTGAGGTAAATTGTACGGCTAATGCCTCTGCAAAATGCTGATAATCGGTGTTATTAAGCTGATTAGCTATAGATAAATCAGCATTACTGTATTGAGTAACGCCTTCGATGGTAAATTTATTATTACCTTGATCAATCACCAAACCAGCCTCTGACACTACAGCTGGCTGCACACCCATGCCTATTACTGTGCCTTTGATTGGATCTATAGCAATGCCGTCCGCATTAAGTAAAGCACGTAAATTAACGGCTCCACCTTTGCTAGCCTCTGCACCACTCACGTCAATCAACGCTGCTTCATTGATAATAATTTTACCTTTGCCGTCCTTGTCATTATCCACTGCCGATAGCGTAACACTTCCACCTAGCACGCCTGTGGCGGTCACTTGACTTCCAGCATCGAGTTGAATCGAATCCCCTGCATTTAATGCAATCTTGCCAGCCTGTGTCGTTGAGTTGGCGTTTAACTTACCGGCAACAGTGATTGACCCATTATCTGCTGTCAAAGAAAGTGTTTTTGCTTGAATGACTTGACCAGCCTGCTGATTAATATCTGCATTAACGGCTCTAAAATTTATCGCGTTGTTAATTCCCGCCGCCGCAACTTTAGACATTAATGCGTCAAAACCAAAGCTTGGCGAAAAGCGTCCAACTTCGAGATTAGTTGATCCCCCCGAAGCATAAATATCACCTAATAAGTCAATGTTTTGTGCTGGTGCTTTAAGCTCAAATTGCCCTGATGCTGACGTGCCTCCGCCCGAATTTAAGCTTATCGATGAGCCTTCTGCAAGAGTAATCGCCCCTTGATTAGCAATAGCACTGAATATTCCGCCGGGAGTAAAGTCTGTCGTATCGGCAAAGGCAACAGCTTTACCGGCTAAGTTAATGTTGGCATTAGAGGCTACATTAATCGCACCAGTAAGAGCATGTAAACTAAAACTTCCTGAAGGCATATTAATCGTTGCATTCATATCAATACTGTCAGCAAGCACATTAATTTGACCGCCTAAATTAGTATTAGCCGTATTTATTGCGGCACCATTATTATTTAAAGCAATATGCTGCCCTGCTGCTTGCATGGTTAATTGACTACTGCCTTCAGAAATAAATTCTCCTGTAGTAATGGTGGTATCACCACCCAAGACTAATGTCCCTTGACCTGTGCTAGCAAAACTATTGGCTGCATTAATGGCAAGTGTAGAAAAGCCATTCATAGCAAAGTTACCTTCACCTTGAAGATAATTGTTAGCAGTGAGTGATAAAGCCCCTGCACCATCACTAAGACTGTTATCCAACAAACCTGTGTCATTTTTGAATAATAAAGTATTGGCTTCAATTTTAGCTTGTTGATTTTCTGAACCCATACCAGTAAAGCCCAGCGCATTGATCACCAAACTATCAAATTTAATGGGCTGCAAATTCCCTTCAGCATCTGTCTGCCCAACATTGCCATATAATCCAATTCTATTTTTACTACTCAAGACTAATTCATCAACCGCTAAACTTAATAACTTTTCATTGCTTAAGTTTAATGATGAATCCGATAATTTACCCACCTCGCCGATGTTAATGGAGTTAGCACTTAAATTTAATGCCCCGCCGCTCATTTGAATATTTCCAGCAAGAGACGTAGACTTACTTGCATCAAGTAACATTGAGCTTGACGAGGCTAAGTTTGCACCTTCATGAATGATTAACTCGCCACTAACTCCTTGTACATTTTGCTTAACTAAATCAACTTGCGTATCCGCTGAAATTCTTAATAACGCTCCATCGCCTGTTAAAGTAAAGGCATTATCACCTGTATTGACAGTTCCTTCTGCTGTTAAGACAGCACCAGAATTTACCTCGATGGTGTTTTTAGCTGCCACCACTAAATCCGTCACCGTTACCTCTGCGTTTGCATCAAACGTCACTTCATCAGAGGAAATATTAAGCTGTGTTACCCCTGTTAATACGTCATTGGTTCTGTTACCGCCCAAAAATAAGCTATCAACACCCAAATTACTTAAATTTTCATCTAAAACTTCTAATGTTCCAACCGTTGGCGTTGCGCTTAGCGTATTAACAATTTTCAGTTTATTGGCTGCGATATCCATACGTGCGCCACGCCCTCCCGCAGCCAACACTTTAAACTTACCATCAAGCAATAATCTATCTTCTGCTGTAATAGAAATACGACCACTGTCCATAGGAATCATAGGCGTACTGGTATTGTTGCTGGTACTTTTATTTAAATAGAAAGCATTTGCTTGTTGCTCATCATATTCTGAATGCTTACGAATATCGGTACCAGATTCTAATAAGTACCCTTGTCTACGCTGATCTGCTGTACCGTTTTGAGCTATGACTTGATAACCAGGAATAATGGGCAAACCTGCTGCGTTATGTGTCGTTATGAGTAAATCTTGGGTATTACTTTGTGGTGTGACTAAGTAACCACCTGGTAATAGGGCATATCTTGGCGGTAAAATTGTATATTCACCTGCGGGTAAGCCTGAACTAGCAATTAAATGAACTTTACTACCTATGGCATAATCAAAGCCTATATTTTGTAAATGATCAAAGGGTGCGAGATCTGAATTTAAACTGGGTACAATGGCGAAACCACCATTATAAGTGGGACTCTTAACATCTAAATAATCAGATGAACCACCCGATCCTGGTAAAAATTCATAGGCAAGTAAATCGCCACCCCCAGACAAATCAACGACACTACCTTTTGCTACATTAATAGTCGATGATGAAAGATTAAGTTCTTTTTCAGGTGGCTGAGTGAAAACTAAGTTATGGTTATTGTCTAACGGATAAAGCCAGTCCAAGCCGCCCTGTATCACACCAAATGGTATAATTTGTCCATTTCCCGAAACACTTGTAAGACTTCCTTCACCTAAATTCAATTCATTTTGTGCCACTAAATTGATTGCCCCAAACGGTGCTTTGATCACACCATTTTGATTAATAGTCGCAGCATGAAAGCTTAATTCTCCGCCTGCCGCCATGGGCGCTTGTTCAGTAACACCGCTACTGGAAAGGGTAATATCACCCTCTGGGTTATTGATAACAGCAAATGTAAAACGTGATAAGGTTGTGGGATAAAGCTGACTGGCTGTCAAATGTAAATTTGCTGCCGTAGAAAGCGTACCAACATAATCTCGGTTCGCGACACTAATGTCCACTAAGCCATTAACTCGGGTGTCATGAACACTACTTAGATTGATTTGACTAAAATTATCCCATAAAGAACCACCAGAAAATTCAGTCCATTGTGAATGGGCGCTAAACACCCCTAAGCCTAGTGCAGGTGTCTGATTAACTTCACGAACTAACGATGAACCTAAATGCAAATAACCTGTTGATAAATTGATTTGCCCTGATGCGTCTGGTTTACCTGCCCAAGAAATAACTGGGGAATCAATATCTACACGCTGTTTAATCGCTAAATTAACATCACCATTAAACGTAACAGTATCATTTGATATTAAACGCAAGTCTTCAACGCCTGCTTGCATCAGCTTATCTGCACTTAATACTATCTGCCCATTACGCTCTTTTGGAATAACTTCGTTAAACCCAAGTATTCCTGTTAAGGTCGGTTTAAATGATTGGGTAATATTTAATTGTAAAAGTTGGTTTGGAAAAGGGATGATCGCTTGGTCAGGGGGGTTTCGTTTTGTTCTATCAAGAGAAACCTCAACTGTTCCACCTAACGTAGTGCTATGACCAGCATTGGCTAAGAAATCACCTTCTAATACACCACCTTCAGCGGCTATAAAGCTCAGTTGCCCAGCATCTGAACCAATTTCTTCAGGCTTGTAATAAACAGCACCCGTTTGCTGATCAAGCTCTGCAATGTCTAAACTAGCTTTTGTGCCAGAAATATTAATCTGCGAACCCGCCTCAGTAATGACATAACCCCGTTCTGCATCAAACACTACCTCACCACCCGACAATACTTGCCCAGTGCGATGCCCCGTGCCGTCAACTGGATTTAAACGGGTTGTGCCTGAAACGTCTAGGACACCCTGACTGCCTAACCAAATTGCTTGCGCTGAATTATATTCAAGACCAGGATCCCCTGCGATGGCTAAATTAATCTTACCTGCTGGAGCGGTTAACTGACCATCAACATAAATACCGCCAGCTCTTGCAGATAAATCTAATTGAGCTTGTTTGTCTGCCGAGATAGTGCTGCCACTTTCTACAATAACATTTCTATTTACACTGTCTAAACTTAAATTAACAGGACTACGTAACGATTCGGCCAACACCTCAACATGTGTTAAACCCGCTAATGACTGAGCACTTGACGCTTGCCTAAAATCACCATCAAGGATTTGATTTTTTTGAATTAAATCCAAACCTACTGACGATTTAACAACTAAATCACCCGCACTACTGGTTAAATTAATCGCTCCCAACGTACTATTTTTATCAAAATCAAAATGCCCTTCTGTCACACCAAGCACAACTGCATTGGGGGTTGCTTGAAGCTCTTCATCACTGGGCGTACCCAAAATAAAATCACTACTATTTAACGTCAAGGAGCCGCCTTTAGATAAGGCCGAAGCAGAAATATCTCCCTGAAGGGTTAATACTGATGTTTGACTATCACTACGCACATCAGCTTTTAGACTGATTTGACCACCCTGACCCGCGACTAAAGCATCACTTAATGCGAGCCACGCGCCGCCATCTGCGGCAAGTGCAGAGCCTTTCGTTACGTTAATATCACCTGTTGCTTGAAGTACGAGTTTGCCACCATCAATGGCAATAGGTTCAACCGGTGTAGCATTTAAGCCTAAGGCATAATCATTAACCCAACGCCCAGATACATTTATGTTAGCTTGTTTACTAACATCAATTTTTCCTGAATTTTCTGGGATATTGGTGTTTCTACTAATTAACGTGATTGCTCCAGAAGGTGCGTAAATATTTCCCTCTACACCAATATGCCCAGCATCAAGGGTCAAAGAACTGTTTGCATTCATCAAGATATTTGCAGTAGCCGCTACTGAAACATCAGCAAATGTTTTGATAGTGATCGCTTGTAATCCAGATTGATTGGTTAATTGGGTGGGCAGAATAGTAGCAACTTTCTGATTATCTGATTGCTTGGGAAATTTTGCAGTCAGGGCAAGATTTGCCGTTTTATTAACATCCTGAATAAGGATATTTTGTGTTGAGATAAAACTGGCAGTATCTAGTGAGAATGTGCCACCAAAAGCCAAGGTATCGACTGAGCGTTGATAATTATTGCCTACCGACCCCGCAGTGACCTGACCATTCCAAGCAAGTGTAGGCGTTACTAAATTGATTGCTCCAGCGGCTAAGCCTTCTGTATAGCCTTTTTCAAAAACACCCTTGCCAAATTGACCTTCGGTATTCCAAACTTTAGTGACTTCAGGCCCCCATTTGGTATGCACTTCGTTGACCACACCATACACAGCAGCAAAATGTTGATTGGGATCTGCATCACTTATATCCACAAGACTGCCGTAATCAGTGAGTAGTTTTGTAGTATTAATATACCCATCTTGATAATCAATGGAACCACCTGAAATATCTAAGATAGCGTCTTTATTAACAATGACATCGCCACTGGAAATAAAATTAATCTCACCACCTTCACCTAAGCGTTCGTCGATAGATCGTTCAAAACGGGCTTTTGCACCACTGACATCAACTATTTCTGTATCGTTGCGGACATCCACTTTAATGGTAGAGCCTTTTAATACACCGTCTTTTTGTAAGGGCGAATCACGTAATTCGTAGGTTTGTACGGGCACTTCAACAACATTTCGTTCTATCGGCACATCAATATGCTTTATCCCTGCAACATTAATTTTAGCGTCTTTATCAACAAAAATACGTCCTTTAGTGCCTTGTATTGGATCAAGCAATTCATTAGTTGCGGTAATGTTAACTTGTCCGCCAGGTGCTTCAATGGTAGACCCTGAGGCCATTTCAATGGTGTTACCTGACATCTCAATATACGACAATGGCTGATGTTGTTCATCGATAGCTGAACCACCGTTCACGTCGGCAATAATTTCTGTCTTACTTCCCTTACCTAAAACTACTTTTGATTCTGTGCCTAAGCCGTCATTTAAGTTTTTTCTATCAGTTGAGGTTGCTACTAATATTTGACTTTGTTTTTCGCCGCCTTCTCTAGCTAATAAACGAATCGAACCATTAACATTAACTGATGTTGTTGCAGTAACGCGGCCTTCTTGGTTGACGGCAAAACCCGCCATGGTGACATTACCTTGTTTAGTTAAAATATTACCTAAATTGCTTACTTTACCGCCACTCCCGACTTCGACTAATAAACCTGCGAAAGGACTATCACTCGCAGCTGGTTGCAAATACACTTTATCCTTACTTGCCACAAGCAGAATCTGCCCCTGTTCATCAGCGGTAATATCACCTTTATTGGTGACTTCAGGTGCAGCCATAATTAAACGACCATTTTTGCCAATTTTTAATTGAGCGCCCGCTTCCACCGTAATGGCTGAGGTTTTTGAAGCCCCTTTTTCCACTTCAAATACGGCTTTTCCCGTGTCATCAAATTCTCTAACGATACCTTTTTTAAACACTTCATCAGCTACGTTTAAAGTGGTGGTCACTAAGGTATTGACATCAACAGTAGAATCTTTGCCAAATACAAATCCATTTTGGTTGTATAAATAAATCTGACCATTTGCACTGACTTTACCAAGAATTTGGCTGGGATCATTCTGAAAAATTCTATTTAAAGCAATGGAAGAGCTATTGGGTTGATTAAATTGCACATGATTATTTGGCCCTACATTAAAGCTTTGCCAATTTAATACTGCTCTATCTGTTTGTTGATCGATGTGCAAAACATCACCAGTGGGCGTGGCCGTGGCAGCCCCCATCGTTGCAAAGATTTGTTCTGGTATAGGTAATTCTGCGTAAACGGGAGAAACAGACCCAATAAAAATACCTCCCGCTATTGCCATGTGCACACACACTGCTAATGGTTTTAAACGAAAAATATCTATTGATTTAGTTTGTTGGGTCATGCTTTGTTTATTACCCATATATAACACCTATTTGTGAATATTTTCTATTGTAAATGTTCAAACCCTATGCCTCAGTCAACGTGCAACAGTCACATAACAATGTAGTTACGCAAACGCTGGCAATGTGGAAAGAACCGCATAAGAATTATTGATCGTGTAGCGATGTCTAGTGAGTAGACATTATGCCCATCCACTTAAAACGGTAAACAATTAAAGGTTAAGCCGTCCGTAGTGAATCAACGCAATTATTAGTAATATTAGAACTCAGTTGCTACATTAAAATGTAATTTTGGATCGCCTTCTTTAACAGGAGCTAAATCGATTAAAGGAAAACCGACATCCAACACCCCCACAAAGTATTTATGAATTTGGAAGCGCACACCTAAACCTGTACTTGCTAATTTATTGCCGCTGATATTTCCAGGCAACGCTTCTTGCACCCATCCCTGACCAGCATCAACGAAAGCAATGGCTTGTAATTTATTGAAAATATCACTTCTACTTGGGAATAAATGCGGCGAACGAAGCTCAACAGTACCAATAATGCCGTCATCAGCTAAGGCTTGTGTTTCGAAATAACCACGAATACTTTGCATACCTCCTAATGAAAACTGTTCATTACTAATTAAAGGAGAATCTGCTTTTTGACCATTAAAACGACTGAAAAATTCAAATTCATATGGTAATTCATGGGTAAACGTGAGTCTGCCAACAAAGGCAGAATAATTTGACTGGGCTTTATAGCGTTTATTTTCAAACTCCCATTGCGAGTTACCTACGCCGCGCATAGAAAAATTAACACCTACTTCAAAAGAGCTTATCCACTCTTTGCCACGTAACGAAGACGCATACTTAACCATAAAAGGCACATAGGCTATTGGCGTTTTAATAGTATCTGCACCGATTAGATTTAAATCTTCAGAAAAATCTTTGTAATCAAACCCCAGCGTTAAACTTTGATAGTAATTATCTAAACTTGGTAATGGTTTGATCAACCTTGCCCCATAAATATTACCAATACCGATAACATTGAGGGCACCTGCGGTTGCAATTTGTGCGTTTGACGTTGAACTGACCGCATAAAAGGCAAATTTAGCATCGGTATAAGGTACGGGCATAACATACGTACCCGCCCAAACATCAACTTCTTGATTATCTTCAGGTGATACCTGATACATTAACGAGGCACTATGAAATTTCTGCCATAAATTATCATAATGAATTGTGGACGCTAATCTTAAGCGACTTGTTGACGCTGTATTTCTGCCATTTAACTCGATCCGACCATGCAGTGGTAAGGAGTCTTTTACTTTTAAATCAACTTCTAGTGTTCCAGGTGTATCACCAGCACGCAACACTGGCGTCACTTTTCTATCTGGACTCTCATTACTTAATGCCGCCAATTGCTCCTGCATTTTTGGCATATTTGGCACGTTGCCCTCCGCCAATTCTGGAACACCTGCTTTAATATTACCTAACGCAAAGTAGCGCGAATCTTTAACGCGTAAACGGGAAACCTTTCCTTCTACAACAGTAAGATAGACCACACCATTCTTTACATTTTGCTCTGGAATATCTACCGCTACGGTTTGATAACCTTTGCTTTTATAAAGCTCTTCTAAGGCAGTTCTGGCTTTTTCTACTGTATCAATAGACTTCTTCATCCCTAAAAAAGGATAGACTGTGCGCTCTAGTAATTGTCGCTCTATTAAGGTACTGCCTTTTACACGCAACTCTAACAAATCAAACGTATTTTGAGATGCCAACTGCGGTTCTGCTAGAACGACTGAATTGATATTGATCCCTAATAAAAAGCTTAAAACAACGTGTTTAAAATGAGTTCTTTGCTTGTCGTTACGTATCCGCATGTTATTGAGTGCTGTGCTGAGTTAGGTCATGAAAATAAAATACGTTAAAGCCAAAAAAATATGACCCGTATAAAATTTAATAATTGTTTCAATCTTCACTGACCACTATCCGCCAGTGACATTCGCCGACGATTATTAGTCGGTGGGATACCTCGTCATAAACAACGAGGTTACTAAAAATGTTGTCAATTTTAAACAAATCTTCCTAAAGAAAGAGATCTCAAACTTGCAAAAAACAAGATGAATAGAAAAATAAAACATTAATATTTACGTACCTGTTTTAAACCATTCTATTTATGTTTTGTTAATTTTTGATGACGACAAGGCTATGGAACCTGTTGGACTAGCTCGATCCACACGGCTTTATTGATTAACAGGACGCAAAGCATAAAAAAAGAGCTGACCACCTTGCGGTGATCAACCCTTTTTTAAGCACTACTCTATTGAAAATCAGGAGTTAACTGATTATTTCAACTGAATACCACCTTTTGAATCATAAAGCGCTGGAAGACGGCAGTTGTTAGTTGACGCAGTTGCAGTACCATGACTGAATGGGTTAACTGGAGAACCTGAACCGTATAGACCCGCCTCATTTGCTTTAAATGATTGTGGTGTTGCTAAATAACCTGCTGCACCCCAAGTTTGTACTGCAGAGGTATTGGTTGCAGCCAAGACAACTGGGTTACCTGATTGTTTAATAATTTCATCAACAATTTGTTGCTCACTTTCATCAAATACATGTGCTTTATTGTATTGATACGTTAGCTCAACCCAATCTTTATATTTACCACGCGCTACTTTATCTAAAGTTGGCTCTTCACCATCAATTTTGATAAAACGCCAGTCACTTGACAACGATGCGTTTAACTCAGTACCTTGTATACCAATTGCCCAACGTGCACCATAAGTGTTAGCAAACGAAGTACCCACTGTATCTGAACCTGATGACAACTCAGCCAAACACTCTGACATGGCACCTGCTGAAGTCATCGCATGAACTTGTGCTTTATCGACTGCTTCAGGCGTTGTAGCGGTATCAGCAATACCTTTTGGCGCAATATCATTACATGGGTAACCCATGAATTTAATGGCAAACTGGGCTTGTGTACCTGAACCTGAGGCTCTACGGCATATATGCAGACGATCACTAACTGGCTGAACAGAAGCACCAGTAAATACATCAGTAGTGCCACCTAATTTCAATTGTTTCCATGAACTTAACTGTCCAGTGAAAATACTAGCAATTTGTGCTGAATTTAAAGAAGGCATACATGCTGCTGTTTCTCTAGTTTTTGCGTTAGTAGCACAAACATTTGTTTTACCAAAAACCGCTTCTTGCATTGCATTACGTAAATTTGTACTTACCGCTACACCAAATACTTGTGTTGCAGCCGCTTTAACAACTAAATTTGTCACATCCGCAGCAGTAACTTCTGCATAACCAGTTGGCGTATTGTCACCACGGAACTGAATAGGATCCACGTCTGACACACCAAAATCTGGAATTTGTTTGTTAGTTAAATCAGTGTTTCCAGCAGTGTAAGTACAGTTGAATTTAGTGAAACCAGCGCCCGCAGCAACCACAGATCCAGAAAGAGCACAATTGGCTGCGTTATCTACTTTTAAGAAATCAATGGCTGAATTAGCTACAATAGGTGAAACGCCTTGCGCCGAACCACCGTTATGACGTTTATAAATCAATAAGTTAGGTTTTCCTGCAGACAACCCACTTAAAGCTGTATTTGATTGGTTTAATTCACATAAATAAGCTACTTGGTCTTTACCACCAGTGCTTGTATCTTGGAATTTATACATTGATTTTTTTGTATCACACACTTGATTTGCAGCAGGTACTTTTTTACTTGTAAACAGTGATTCAAGGAATGGACCTACCGCAGAAGAACCTGATAAATACACTTCATAGGTATTTGCTGGAGTAATAACAGGCTTTCCTGCGTCAAGCGTAATAGCTGCCTGAGCAACACCGCCAAACATTGCAGCAGAAACGGCCGCACCCAAAACTAATTTTTTCATAATTTTCCTCTTTTAGTTTAGTTAAACAACATTATAAAACACAAACAACCCTATCAATACCGACTCGCACACTGCTAATCCGAACATTGCACCATCGGGTGTGCGCACCAGCATAATCACTTAGTGCAGCGAAGTGTTGCTGCTAATTTTTAGCAACGCCTTCAAAGATACATTTTCAGTTTAAAATACACTTTTGTTAGAACCGAATTACAAACTTTAAATCAATCACCTTAAAACAATTCATCATTTGAATTGTTTGCTAATGACTTTGCTCAACTGTTTTTCTCTTGAGTTATTTTTTCATACTTCATGAGTCTAAATAGTTAAAGTTCAATGTAACGTAATACAATTGTATTTTGTAAATATGACATTTCTGCGTCAGTCTTCATTTTGTCATATTTTTATTTTATTGTTCAGGAAGGAGCAGAAGCGGATTTATCTGTTGCTAACAAGCGTCGATTATCGCTTGCCATACAGTGTGAATAATTAGCATTAACTTGATTTACCATTTTTTCATCTTTAACACTGTTTTTTGCCTTCTCTAACCCCGATTTATAACCTATCATTTTTTACTGGGGAGCCTCTATTTTGAATGAATTAAAACAAATAATTTCATTACGCTTGGTTGATAGTGATCGCGCATCTGTACAAGCTATTGCAGCCCGCCTTTTTGTCAGAGAGTCTGATATTTATCGTTTTGCCATTAATTATTTACTCAATCGTTTTAGTTGCTTGTTTGATGACACCCTTACTGGCAGCGATTTATTACCTGCCATGTTAGAGATTCGCGCTGAAATTAATCATAGCTTAGGTCTTAAACGACACCAGCTTGAAAAAATTATCAATGGCAGCAATATTGATCCTGACAAATATGTGGCCATGTCAGATATTGAACTCTTACTTTTGCCGCAACATATTTTAAAACAACGGTTAATGAAATTAGATGAAATGCCTAAAACACCTATTGATGTTGAAGCATGGCTTAAACACTATTTAACTTATAAATATAATCTATTCCACTTAAATGAACTGAAGCACCCTGAAGAATTAAGCGAGGTGGGTTAATTGAATGAAGACTGCATTGCAACTCCAGTTGTCCATGCCCTGATATTTTTTGTGTAATCAACTCATTCTGCATTCGTCTGCTGTACTTCGGGATTTAGTGAAGTAACTCTTTACAAAGCAATGGTAAGGGCGCCGGAAGACTAGGTTGTTGAGTCTTTGCTGCTGGCTTACTGGCTTCTGCTGAAAACCACCAAGCCAAACCTGCATCACATCCTGAATCCATGGGTAATGGTGCTTGTTTTTCGCAGTGTGTATTATTGGCAGGACATGCTATGCGTACATGAAAATGATCATCATGCTTCCACCACGGACGAATTTTTCTTAACCACTGCGCAGCATTATACCGCTTACATAATTCTCGTTTTATTACAGGATTAACAAAGATTCTTTCTACCTCTGGCATCTGTGCAGCAATGTGCAGGACTTTTTCCTGACGCACTGTCCATTGCGCTAGATTTAGCTCTGCACTTTGCATGTTGACTACAGATGCGGCCTGCATAGTTTCTCGCTCAGCTGAGCTTAATAGCCGCTGCTGAGCTTGCTGACTATACAAAAACCAAATATCCACATCCAATCCAGTTTGATGACTACGATGTCCTGTTAGCGTTGGCCCGCCGCGCGGCTGACCTAAATCTCCAATTAATAACACGCCTATTTTTTCTTGCGCGACACGCTCACCCAATTGCTGAATAAAATGTGTTAACACGGGGTGTCCATACACTCGTTGCCTCGACAAGCGCATGAGTTGATAGCCCGCGCCATTAATTGGTAATGCCGATGCACCACTTATACAACCATGAGTATAACTACCAATACTTTGAGCCGTGCTTCCAAGCGCTTTTGGCGTAGTCACTAAGGACCATGACGTTGCTGCCCATGATGGAGAGTGCCACAACACGATGAGCATCAAACATATATATTGATTTTTTTTAGGGGTGATAAACGACTGAGAACACGCTTTCATTATTCGACCTTAGTAAGCTGTAATATGGCTGCATGACTTAAGTTACGCACTGTAGAGTACCGTGCGTTGTTACCTACCCAGTGCGTTTAACAGGTAGTCACTACCAGGCTTGAGTAGAATTTTTATTGAGATATTCTTGTTGTCCATACTGATACAAAAACTTTCGTTTTAATAACCCAGCCGGATCATCAGGGATACGTTTCAGCCATTGTTCATTCGCTTGTTTTTGTTCAGCAGATAAATCAGCTTGTTCGGCGACAGCAGGCTTTGCTGAGGATTTATTTTTCTCCGACGCTGCGTTTTTTTCAGCAGCTTCAGACTGTTGTTGCGCAGTCTTTTTTTCTTCTGTTGCAGAGTGGTCTTTGTCGCTTGCTGGCGGTGGTTTATCTGCTAAGTCAGGATGCTCTGGCTTTTGCTCAGGCGATCCAGACGTATCTTGCTCTGAGGATGACTCATTAGTTGAGTTGATGTCAGATTGTTGGCTAGATGAGGGCTTATTTTGTTGCTGTGAGGATGATTGTTTATCTTGATTATTGGAATTTTGCTCAGATGACTTTTGCTGATCGTCATTTTTTTGTTGTTTTTCACGTTCTTTATCAAGTTCTTTTTCAACAATCTCTTTATTGTATTTGGCATCCGCATTATTAGGATTCAATTTTAGGGCGTGTTCATAACCAGCAACGGCTTCTTGTAATTTTCCTGCTTGCGCCAAGGCATTTGCTTGATTATAAAAATCTGCGCTATCGCTATCTGACTTAAGGCCCAGTGCGGCAGCTTTGGCATATTCGCCCGCCTGATAATACGCCGCAGATTTCCACTTAGGGTCGACAAATAATTCTGCTGCTTTTGCATAATCTTGTTGCTTATAGGCCTGCTGGGCTTGCTGATCTGCCGTTTGCCAAACATCTTGCCAAGTCAACGCATAGCTTGTTTTAGGCATAGGTAAAAAACATAACAATGCAAAGACTAATACGCCTTTGCGAAACAGAATAGCTGCAAAGGGTACGATTAACACCGCTAACCAGGGCCCTAAATCTGACCACTGCGCCAACTGCAACGTAGTATTTTTACTGTCTACGTCCGTCATTGAGCGATTAATTGCACGCATTAATTGCTGAATATCTTCATCATTAGCGGTACTGGTTTGATAACTGCCATGCCCAGTATTGGCTAATTTAGCGAGCTGTGCGATGTCTAATTTTGGTATCACAATGCTGCCTTGTGCATCTTTCAAAAAACCACCTTCTGCTAAAGGAATCGGCGCACCTTCTACCGTGCCAATACCCAAAACCGATAAATGCACGTCACCTAAGGTTTGTGCGATAGCAAAGGCGGCGTCATCAATACCATCGGTCACTAAAATAATCTGCCCTAGGGGTGAGCCTGCCTGTTTTAATAACATCATAGCGCGCTGTAATGCTAAGCCCGTATCACTACCCTGACTGGGCATGATGTCAGTTTGTAAGGCTGATAATTGGTTGTTAATCGTTTCCGTGTCTGTGGTCAATGGCGTTACTGTAAAGGCTTCCCCCGCATACACCACTAACGCCGTTTGCCCGTCTTTGCGTTGCTTTAAGATATCAGCGATTTTATAACGCGCCCTGAGTAATCGACTAGGCGTAATATCTTTTGCATCCATTGAATGCGATAAATCCAACACAATAACGAGTGCTGCTGCATTGCTAAACGCAGGCACTTGAATTCTCTCCATCGTTGGCCCTGCCAGAGCAATAATCGCCAACACCACCACAGCTCCCAGCACTTCACGCTGCCCAAGATGCACTTGATTAGCGTTGGCATGCAATAAATAAGGCAGTAATTCAGCATCACACACCTGAGACCAACGCGCCTGTTTTACGTTACTGCGCCACAACGTCCAAATCCCGCCAATAAAAGGGATTAACGCGAGTAACCACCACGGTCTGATAAAATGAAACTGTGTTAGATCCATGTTAATTAACTCGCTGTGTAGCTAACGCGGCCAATAAAACTAGCGCAACTGACAAGGGCCAAAAAAACAATTCGTCGCGTGGCCTGAAATACTGCTTATCTTTTTCTATAGGCTCTAATTCATCTAATCTGAGATAAATATTTTCTAGTTCTTGCGCATTTCTTGCCCGATAATAATGCCCGCCGGTAGTTTCTGCTATGTTAATTAACGTATGTTCATCCAAGTCTGCCGAAGGATTGACGGTTCGATTGCCAAAAAAACTGCGCACGACCATTTCATCTGCGCCGATGCCAATGGTATAAATTTTAAGCTTTATCGTTGCCGCTAATTCTGCTGCTTTCAATGGCGTAATTTCACCAGCAGTATTTGCACCATCGGTCATTAAAATCAGTACACGACTATTAACATGTTGATCCCCTAAGCGCTTTACCGCTAAGCCAATGGCATCACCAATCGCGGTATTTTCGCCCGCTAAACCTAAGGCTGATTCATTTAGTAAGGTAACCACTGTTTTTCTATCAAATGTTAACGGCGTTTGTAAATAAGCACGCGTCCCAAATAAAATTAATCCTATTCTATCGCCTGTTCGACGCTCAATAAACTGACCAGCAACCCATTTTGCTGCGGTTAATCGATCGACTGGCTGCTTGTTTATCGCAAAGTCTTGAGCTTCCATACTGCCTGATAAATCAACAGCTAACATAACATCTCGACCACTTATGGCTTGCGCTAAGGGCTCACCTAACCATTGCGGTCGACTTGCTGCCACCACTAACAATAGCCAAGCCAACACGGCTATCCACACTGTCCAACGCTGCGTAAGCTGCACCCGTTGACGACTGCTTTCAGCTGTATACAAATCATCTAAGAAAGGTACTTTAAGTGCAGCAGCTTGCTGACGCTCATACACTGGCAACCACCAACGTACAACAATAGGTAAAGGTAAACTGACTAACAACCATGGCCATGCAAAATCAATCATTGTCTTTTTTTACTGGTCTATTATGTTTGAGTAAATGCGCGGCTTGTGCACTAAGCCAACGCTCAGTTAAGTTGATAAGCTCGGTTAGTTGACTAACATCTGGCGTTTCACAATAAGGCGCAACCACTAAACATTTCCCTACGCCTTCTGAAAAAGGTTTGCCAGTGAGCGATTTATCTAAATAAACAAGCCATGCTAAACCAATTAAACCTGCTACGTGTTGAGTGGGGGATACTGTTATCGCCACCCGCTTTAATAATATAGAGACTGCCTGAATGCTTTCAATTGGCTGCTCTTTATGGATGCGTTTAATCGCCTGTAATTGTTTTTTTGCCAAGGCTAAACACGCCAAGCGCTGGTTTCTTTGCCACCACCTAAAAACTAAAAAAACAAGCATGATAAGCACCACAGCAAGCACCCACCACCCAAGCGCAGGCGGCCAGAAATGGCTAGGCTCTGGTAATTGTAAATCTTTAAGTGGTAAGGTGTGAGATGACATAGATAACAATCATAGAAGGGGGAATTATTTAAGCAGCGAAAATAAAGTAAGCATAGCCACTTACAAACTTAAAATTACAGCCATGCTTTTAATTTATAGATCATATTTAACGCTTCTTTTGGGCTAAGTTCATCTGGCGTAACTGACTCTAAAAAAGTTAACACTGGGTGAGTGGCAATTGAAGCAAATAGATCTAATTGCTGACTCTTTGTATGTTGTTGATGATGTTGATAAGCAGTGGCTTCTAATTGTTGTAATTTTTGTTTTGCTTGCTGAATAACACTGTGTGGAACACCAGCTAACGCAGCAACTTGTAAGCCATAGCTTTGATTTGCTGGTCCGTCTTTGACTGCATGTAAAAAAATAATCTTTTCACTATGCTCCATGGCATCAAGATGGACATTAAAGATAGTCTGATGCTCTTCTGCTAAAGTTGTTAATTCGAAATAGTGCGTTGCAAATAAAGTAAATGCTTGACTGTCTTTGGCTAAATGTGTGGCCGCAGCCCAAGCTAAGGATAACCCATCAAACGTACTCGTACCTCGACCCACTTCATCCATTAGCACTAAACTATTGGCTGTCGCATTATGCAGAATATTTGCCGTCTCAGACATTTCCACCATAAACGTAGAGCGTCCACTCGCCAAATCGTCCGATGCGCCGATGCGTGTAAAAATTTTATCTATCGGCCCTAACACGACACTTTTTGCTGGCACATAACAGCCAATATGAGCCATCAGTACAATCAATGCTACTTGTCGCATATAAGTAGACTTACCTCCCATATTAGGGCCGGTAATAATCAACATCCGACGCTGCGAAGTAAACTCTACATCGTTGGGGACAAAGGGCAAAGTTGACACCTGTTCAACAACTAAATGTCGACCAGCATCAATAGTTATCTCAGCATGTTTTACTAACGTGGGTTTTGTTAATTGTAAAACATCAGACCGCTCAGCAAAACAGGCCAGTACGTCTAATTCAGCCAATCCCACCGCACATAATTGTAAACTCTGAAGTGCGGTATTTAAGTGCGTTAATAAGGCGTCATACAGTGCTTTCTCACACGCCAAGGCTTTATCTCGTGCGCTTAATATACGTCCTTCAAAGGTTTTAAGTTCATCAGTAATATAACGCTCAACGCCCTTTAACGTTTGTTTACGTTGATAATGTGCCGGCACTTTATGGCTATGAAGATGTGAAATTTCTAAATAATAGCCATGTACTCGATTATAACTAACTTTCAAATTAGGAATGCCTGTCGCGGCCTTTTCACGCACTTCCATATCCAATAAATATTGATCTGCATGTTGACTTAAATAGCGCAATTCATCTAATTCTGCATCGTAGCCTTGCGCAATCACGCCACCGTCGCGAACTAATATTGGTGGGTGCTCTATAATTGCGCGTTCAAGCAAGCTGACTAACTCGGCTTGCACAGGTATTTGTGCTGCCAAATAACTAAGCACCCCACTGTCATCTCGCGATAACACCTGATGCACTTGCGGTAATGCCACTAAGGTATTTCTTAACACGACTAAATCTCTAGGACGTGCAGTTTTTAACGCAATCCGAGTACTAATACGCTCAATGTCTCCAATGTGTCGTAATACCTCGTGAATATCTTTGTATAGATAGTGCTGTAATAACGCCTCAACACATTTATATCTTTGTTTAAGTAAATCTTGATTGCGATGTGGTCTATGCAACCAGCGCCGTAAACAACGACTCCCCATCGCCGTCACTGTTGAATCCAATACGCCAAACAAGGTGTATTGGATTTGCCCTGAAGCATGTGTGTCTAGCTCTAAATTACGGCGACTCGCCGCATCTAATACGATATAGGCTTCATTATTTTCCACTAATAAGCCCTGAATATGGGGCAAGGCTTGTTGTTGTGTATCTTTTATATACTGTAATAATACGCCTGCAGCGGTATTTGCCAAGCCCAAACTATCACAACCAAAGCCTTTTAAATCAATCACCTGAAACTGCGCTAGCACACGCTGTCTAGCACTTTCGTGATCAAAATGCCATGATGGCCGACGACATAAACCACTGCGCTGTGCTAATTGATTAGGTAGCACTAGCTCTTCGTTAAATAATAATTCAACTGGATTTAATCGGCTTATTTCACTCACCAAGACATCATCTGAAGCGACTTCTTGAAGACTAAAACGACCACTTCCTAAATCTAGACTGGCAATGCCATGACCTTGTTTAGTCGTGCACACGGCAACTAATAAATTATCTTTTCTGTCTTCTAATAAAGCTTCATCAGTCACTGTACCTGGCGTAATAACACGCACGACTTTTCGCTCAACAGGCCCTTTAGTCGTCAAGGCATCACCAACTTGTTCACAAATTGCTACCGACACACCTTGCTTCAATAACCGCGCAAGATAAGACTCTACTGCATGATAGGGTAGTCCCGCCATAGCAATAGGCTCGCCTGCTGAAGACCCTCGTTTCGTTAAGGTAATATCTAGTAAAGTGGAGGCTTTTTTAGCATCATCATAGAATAATTCATAAAAATCACCCATGCGATAAAACAATAAGGTATCTGGGTAATCCGCTTTAATGCGCAGGTACTGCTGCATCATGGGCGTATGCGAAGATGAATTGACGGCTAAAGTCATGAGATATTAACTATGATTGATAATCAGCAAAAAAAAACAATCAATAATTTAAAAAAGATAACGTATACAAAGTGGTCTGCTACATTCATGTAGTTAACCAAGGCTTGGACACTTGTCTTAGCAAGTCTTGATAAGCTCAGCCAAATAGCATTGGCTTATCAAGATATAAGAATAGACTAATCGATTATCGTACATTTTTCACGCGAAGAATCCACGCGATCACGTAATTCTTTACCGGGCTTAAAATGAGGGACATATTTTTTTGATAAGGCAACAGACTCACCTGTTTTAGGATTTCTTCCTAAACGTGGTGGACGTAAATGCAATGAAAAACTGCCAAAGCCTCTAATTTCAATACGTTCACCATTAGCTAAAGCTTGGTTCATTTTTTCAATAATACATTTTACTGCTAACTCAACATCTTTAAGAGCAAGATGTGGTTGTTGTTTTGCAAGCACTTCAATTAATTCAGATTTTGTCACACTCTATCCTACGAAAAAAAAATAAAAAAAAGAGGGCATCTTGAATGCCCTCAAATTAATCGCTTTATTTTTCCATTTGCTTGAAAATATCAGCAAATGTAGGTGAACCAGAGCTTACCGATTGCTGAGAATGATCTTTGATGGTATGAGTTTCTTCTTCCTGCAACTGGGCTTTGATTGATAAAGAAATGGTTTTGCTTTTCTTATCAATACCAATGAACTTAGCATCCACTGTATCGCCTTCTTTTAGAAGAGTGCGTGCATCTTCAACGCGATCACGTTGAATTTCTGAAGCACGAATGTAACCTTCAACATAATCAGCTAAAATAATCACCGCACCTTTAGCATCTACTTCTTTGATAGTACCCGTTACGATACTGCCTTTTTCATGTTTAGCTAAGAAGTTTTGGAAAGGATCTTGCTCTAATTGTTTAATGCCTAAAGAAATACGTTCACGCTCAGAGTCAACAGCAAGAATCACTGTTTCTAACTCGTCACCTTTTTTGAAGTCACGTACTGACGCTTCGCCATCTTCTGCCCATGAAATATCAGACATATGCACCAAACCATCAATACCACCATCTAATCCAATGAAAATACCAAAATCAGTGATAGATTTAATTTTTCCAGAAATTTTATCGCCTTTATTATGGGTTGCAGCAAACTCATCCCAAGGATTAGTTTTACATTGCTTCATGCCTAATGAAATACGACGTTTTTCTTCATCGATATCCAATACCATAATTTCAACTTCATCACCTAATTGAACTAATTTAGAAGGATTAACATTTTTGTTAGTCCAATCCATTTCAGAAACATGCACTAAACCTTCAACGCCTTCTTCAATCTCAACAAAACAACCGTAATCAGTCAGATTATTCACTTTACCGAAAACACGTGTTCCAGCAGGATAACGACGGGCAATGTTTTGCCATGGATCTTCGTTCATTTGTTTCATGCCTAAAGATACACGATTTTTATCTTTGTCGTATTTAAGCACTTTAACTTTAATTTCTTGACCAATTTCAACACATTCAGAAGGATGACGAACTCGACGCCACGCCATATCAGTAATATGTAATAAACCATCAATACCACCCAAATCAATGAAGGCACCGTAATCGGTAAGATTTTTAACTACACCCACGACAATCGCACCTTCTTCGAGGGTTTTTAATAATTCTTCACGTTCTGCACTGTATTCTTTTTCGACCACAGCACGACGTGATAACACAACATTGTTTCTTTTTTGATCGATTTTAATAACTTTAAAATCTAAATCACGATTTTCTAAGAATGTGGTGTCACGAATAGGTCTAACGTCAACTAAAGAACCTGGTAAAAATGCGCGTAATGCACCCACTGCAACAGTAAAACCACCACGTACTTTACCTGTGATACGCCCAACAATTGTTGCTTCTTTTTCGAATGCCGTTTCAAGTTCGTACCACGCTTTATTTTTCTTTGCTTTATCTCTGGATAGAAGCGTAGCACCTAAACCATCTTCAAATAAATCCAACGCAACTTCAATTTCATCACCGATAGCAACTTCTAACTCACCATCGTTGTTAAGAAACTGCCACTTTGGAATGACACCTTCTGATTTAGAATACGTACTGACAATAACCATATCGTTTTCGATATCAATTACTGTACCTATCAACATAGCGCCAGGACTCATTTTAGTCTTGGCTAAACTCTCTTCAAGTAATGACGCAAAGCTTTCGCTCATTTTCTACTTCCCAAACTGAATAAATTATTCAGCCATCAATTAATGTAATGTTAAAAAAACTGTTTAACTAGAGTGCGCTCACACCGTTTCTAATGAAATGATGCTAAGTATCTGGTCTAGCACAGCATGAATGGTTATATCAGAAGAATCTATAAAAAGGGCATCAACCGGTATGCTTAGTGGGGCTGCTGCCCTCTCACTATCGCGCCGATCTCGCTCTTCGATATCTTTTGTTAAGCGTGAAAGATTAGCATCGATTCCTTTCTCTTTCAACTGTTTATATCTTCGTTCTGCTCTTTTTAAAGCACTAGCTGTTAAATATACTTTATATTGCGCATCTGGGAAAACCACCGTCCCCATATCACGACCATCAGCAACCAACCCTGGAAGCACTCTAAAATCCTGTTGTTTTTGCAGTAAAACCTGCCTAACTTCTGGCAACACAGCTATTTTTGAAGCAGTATTTCCAACCTGCTCTAACACTAATTGTTGGGTAATATCTTGATCTGCTAGGCTCACGCGCAACTCATCAGCACACTCAAAAACTAAGCGCATTGCCATCGCTTCTGTCACAATACTGTCAACATCAGTGACATCAAGCGCTTTATTTAATACGGCTATAGCAAGAGATCGATAGATTGAACCACTATCTAAGTAATGCCAGCCTAATTTTTTGGCTAGTAAACGGCTTACCGTGCCCTTGCCTGCACCACTTGGACCATCAATGGTAATTACTGGGATTGACATGACTTAACCTTGCGCGTCAATGCACTCAAGCAACAAACCTAAGGATTTAGCCAGCTCTTTAAATTCAGGAAATGAAGTATTAACATTAGTACAATCATGAATCGTAATCATCCCTTCAGCACGTAAAGCAGCAATGGAAAAAGCCATAGCGATACGATGATCACCATGCGAATTAACTACGCCTCCTGCCAATTTTCCGCCATTAATAATCATACCGTCAGGCGTTGGCTGAGCATCAGCACCTAACATCTGTAAACCATCGGCCATTACTTGAATACGATCTGACTCTTTTACACGTAATTCTTCAGCTCCACTCAAGCGTGTCTGACCGCTCGCACATGCCGCCGCAACAAATAACACGGGAAATTCATCAATCGCTAACGGCACCAAGTCTTCAGGAATATCAATTCCCGTTAATGGACTGTACACCACATGTAAATCGGCCACAGGTTCACCGCCTACGTCTTTTACGTTTAAAACTTCAATATTAGCACCCATTAAACGTAAGATATCAATCACCCCAGTTCGGGTTGGATTAATGCCTACATGACGCAACACGACATCTGAACCTGGCGCAATTGAAGCCCCAACTAGAAAAAAAGCAGCGGATGAAATGTCACTTGGGACGTCAATATCCATCGCTGTCAAACGTCCATCCGAAGAAATAACTGCGGTGCTGCCGGTACGTTCAACCGCATAAGAAAATCCTGTTAGCATGCGTTCAGTATGATCTCGCGTGGGCGCAGGCTCGGTCACGCGCGTTTCTCCCTGGGCATACATTCCTGCTAATAACAAACACGATTTCACCTGTGCACTGGCGATGGGCATAACATAATCAATGGCCTGTAACTGCCCAGCCTTACCTGTAATGACCAAGGGCGCAGTACCATTTTCTGTTGTTTGAATTTCAGCCCCCATGCGTGCCAAAGGATCCGTTACGCGCTTCATTGGACGACCTGATAATGACGCATCACCTGTTAACACAGAATCAAACGATTGACCTGCCAAGAGGCCACTTAATAACCGCATAGAAGTACCAGAGTTACCTAAATACAAGGGGGCTTTAGGCGCTTGCAAGCCATGTTTACCCACTCCATAAATCGTTACTTTCCCCTCAGTCGGCCCTTCAATTTCAACCCCCATATCACGAAAAGCTTGTAAGGTAGCTAGCGCATCTTCTGCCTCCAAAAAACCGGTGACGTGGGTTACTCCATCCGCTAAGGCACCTAACATAATCGAGCGATGCGACATAGATTTATCACCTGGTACGCGCGCATCACCCACTAATTTGCCGCCTGGTTGAACTTGAAAGGTTTGTGATTTTGACATAGTAATTTCTACTTGAGTAAGAAAGCGTTGCCGTGCTTGATTGGCATACGTTAAGGTTGTAAAAAACTGTTGATGATCATCATCAAGCAGCATCTGTTGCATTGTTGTTAACTCTGCTTGAAATTGCTCAATGAGAGCAATAATTTCTTGTTTATTGGCGAAACAAATCGCTTCCCACATACTAGGGTCACTTGAGGCAATACGAGTAAAATCTTTAAATCCACCTGCTGCATAAGCAAAAATTTCACTTTGCTCATCTTTGTGCCCCAATAAATTCACTAAGGCAAAGGCTAATAAGTGTGGAAAATGACTGGTTGCGGCTAATACGTGATCATGATATTGAGCATCCATGAGAGTAACCGTTGCCCCCATGTGCAGCCAAAAGCGTTTAATTTTATCCAACATGGTTGTATTTGTATTCACCAGCGGGGTTAAAATTATGCGTTTGTGTGCAAATAAATCATCGACAGCAGCACTAACGCCACTGCGTTCAGCACCTGCAATGGGATGTGCTGGAATAAAATTCTCAGGCACACTGCCAAATACTTTTGCTGCAGCATGCACTACATTTACTTTCGTACTGCCCACGTCAAAGTAAACCACAGACCTTGACCAATAAGGCTTGAGTAAAGTAAAAATCTGTTCACTTGCCGCCACGGGCGTAGCAATAACAATAATATCAGCATGGTGAACGGCGTCTGCCAGATCAAGATAAAAGGCATCAATAACACCCAATTGCTGAGCAGTCTGTAAATTTACACGATCTTCTTCACGCCCCCACCCCACAATTGATTTAACCAAACCTTGGCGACGCGCTGTTTTAGCAATCGACCCACCAATTAAACCAACACCAAGAACACAGAGCTTAGAAAACATTATCTAAACAAGCACTCAAGGCGTGTAAAAAATGGGCATTTTCTGCTTCTGTGCCTACACTGATTCTTAAAAATGTAGGTAATTCGTAATTAGCAACTGGACGCACAATGACCCCTTGCGCAAGTAACGCGTTATACATAGGCAAGGCATCACGACGTAAATCCACCGCGACAAAATTTCCTGCTGATGGAATCCAAGCTAAGCCCAGCGTGTCAAAGCCGCTGGTTAATTGCTGCATACCGCGTTGATTAGTCGCTATCGTATTAACTAAATGTTCCGTATCATCTAAAGCCGCTTGTGCAGCAACTAAAGCCAACGTATTGTTATTAAAGGGTTCTCTTACGCGATTTAAAATATCGGCGACAGCCACACTGGAAAAACTATAACCAATACGCAAACCAGCCAAACCATACGCCTTAGAAAACGTACGCGTAATAATTAAATTGAGATACAACGTTAACCAATCAAGTGAATTTATACCTTGTATTTGAGTTATAAATTCAAAATAAGCCTCGTCTACAACACACAGAACATGCGCCGGTAATGAGGAAATAAATGCTTGTAAGGCCTCTTGACTTAATAAAGTACCTGTTGGATTGTTTGGATTAGCAATAAATACCAAGCGTGTTTTGGGTGTAATCGCATTGCGCATCGCGATTAAATCATGCCCATAATCTTGCGCCGGGACAAGCTTAGCCACCGCACCAATTGCCTGCGTTACCAACGCATAGACGGCAAAGGCATGTTGCGAAATCACGACCTCATTATCGGCTGTTAAAAACGCCCTAGCCACTAATTCTAAAAGCTCATTAGAGCCATTGCCTAAGGTAATTTGTTGACTATCCACAGCAAATTTAGCTGCTAAGGCACGTTTTAATTGAAACCCACTGCCGTCTGGATAAAGTGCCAAGCTCGACATCGAAGCAGTCATGGCTTGCAGTGCTTTTGGGCTAGGTCCTAAAGGGTTTTCATTGGAAGCAAGTTTAATAATTGAGCGTAACCCAAGTTCTCGTTCCAATTCTTCGATAGGCTTACCGGCTTTATAAGGAATAAGTTGTTGAACACCTGCGACAGCAAGTTTTTCGATGGCTGAATACGTCATAATGGCTGATTGTTGAATACGTGAACGCTAAGAAATTTTAAATAACCGCTCTTGGATATGATCCTAATACTTTCAACATGGTCACTTTCTCTGCCAAAGAAGCTAAGGCTTGGGCAACCAGTGCATCATCTTTATGACCATGAATATCAATGAAAAACACATAATCCCATAAACCTTGCTGAGAAGGTCTGGATTCAATACTCACCATATCAACATTACATTCTGCAAAGGGTGCTAACGCAAAATGCAAGGCTCCAGGCTTGTTGCCTGTGGAAATGAGTAAGGATGTTTTATCTTTACCTGTAGAAGCTGGGAGTTGCTGACCAATAATGATAAAGCGCGTGGTATTGTTCGCAACATCTTCAATATTTTTTTGCATAATCGGCACTGCATACGTGTGCGCCGCTAATGTTCCTGCAATCGCAGCTAAACGTTTATCAGTGGCGACTAAACGTGCGGCTTCGGCATTACTATTGACGGCAAGACGTTGTGCATTTGGCAAATGCACATCCAGCCATTGACGACATTGTGCCAACGATTGTTGATGCGAATACACCGCATTAATCTCTGCCAGCGACGTCGCTAAACTTAATAAATTTTGCTCAACACGAATTTCAACTTCACCACAAATTTTTAAATGCGAGCTTAGCAATCTGTCCAAGGTAAAATTAATAACGCCTTCCGTGGAATTTTCTACCGGCACAATGCCAAATTGACACACTCCTTTTTCGACTGCGTTAAAGATCTCACTTATCGTTGTGACCGGCACAGTGTTAACCGCATGACCAAAATGCTTAAATGCCGCTTGCTGGGTAAAGGTTCCTTCGGGTCCCAAAAAAGCAACCTCCAACGGCTTTTCTAAGGCTAAACATGCCGACATAATCTCCCTAAAAAAACGCACCACAGTCGCCTCTGCTAAAGGCCCTTGGTTTAATTCTTGAATGCGCCTTAAGACTAAGGCTTCACGATCAGGACGATAAAACGTGCCCTGCTCGCCTTCTGCCAGCTTAGTCTTAGCAACCTCTACTGCACATTGTGCACGCTGATTAATCAGCGTCAAAATTTGCGTATCCAGCGCATCAATTGTGTCTCTTAATTGGGACAATGGCGTAATTGCTGAAGTCATGAGGTATCCTTTTTTAACAGTGCCAATTCACCGCGTTTAATGGGTGCGCTCAAATTCTGCCATAAACGCTATCAACGCGGTGACACCATCATCTGGCATAGCGTTATAAATGCTTGCTCGCATTCCACCCACTGAACGATGCCCTTTTAATTCTGCCAAACCGTTAGCATCTGCAGCTGCAAGAAATGCAGCATCAAGCGACTCATCTGCCAAAATAAAGGGTACATTCATCCGCGAACGACAAGTGGCCGCAACAGGATTACGGTATAACGACGAGTTATCAATGGCCTGATAAAGCCGTGACGCCTTGGCTATATTTCTTTGTTCAATTACTGCAACGCCACCCTGAGCTTTCAGCCACTGCAACACTAAGCCTACCAAATACCAGCTATACGTAGCAGGTGTATTGAGCATCGATTGATTTTTTGCTTGTTCTGCATAATTAAATACTGCTGGCGTCATGCTGCTTGCATGACCAAGTAAATCATCACGAACAATAATCACGGTGACACCAGCTGGCCCCATATTTTTTTGGGTTCCTGCATAGATAAGCCCAAAATCACTGACATTAACTTCGCGTGACAAAATATTTGATGACATATCAACAACTAACGGCAGACCTGTATTTTCTGGGGTAGTCTGAAACTCGACGCCATGAATCGTTTCATTGGACGTGTAATGTAAATAAGCCGCATCAGTATCAAGCACCCAACTTGCGCGTTCTGGAATGGTAGTAAATTTTGTTTCCTCCGCACTGGCACTAACCAGCACATCACAGATTGCGCCAGCATCTTTAATCGCTTTCTCAGACCAAGCGCCAGTATTGAGATAACATGCTTTGGTTTTACCATTTAGAATATTATGAGGAATAAACGAAAATTGTGCAGTTGCCCCGCCCTGCAAAAATAAGACTTTATAATTATCTGGAATGGCCATTAATTCCCGCACATCCGCCTCAAGCATCGCAGCAATATGGGCAAACTGTTTGCCTCGATGACTCATTTCCATCACTGACATACCACTATTTTGCCACTCGGTCATTTCTGCTTGAGCTTGGCATAAAACGGCTTCAGGCAACATCGAAGGGCCTGCGCTAAAATTGAATATTCTGGACATTATTTACTATTCTCCCAAAGATGTTGGCTGATCATTATTTGATACTTCTTTATTAATTGTGTCATCAGCAATCGTGTCATCATCGTCAACGGCCAAGCCTTCTATACGATCTACACCAATTACTTTTTCTTTTTTATCCAATCGGATAACCATCACCCCTTGAGTATTTCTACCCACTACTGAAATCTCAGCAACACGCGTTCTTACTAAGGTGCCGCCATCGGTAATAATCATAATTTCATCTTGATCATTAACCAATAACGCCCCCACCACACGACCATTACGCTCCGACGTCTGCATGGTTATCACACCCTGCCCGCCTCGAGTTTGACAATTAAATTTTTCCACTAAGGTTCGTTTACCAAAACCATTTTCAGTGATGTTCAAAACGGTACCTTCAGTAGCAATAATCAAAGAAATGATTGATTGCGCAGCACGCAGCCGCATTCCACGGACGCCTGAGGCAGTTCTGCCCGTAGAACGAACATCTGACTCATTGAAACAAATGGCTTTTCCATCACTGGAGAACAACATAACATTTTGTTCTCCATCGGTAATAGCAACGCCCACCAACGTATCGTCAGTGCGTAATTCAATGGCAATTTTTCCATTTGCGCGAGGTTTTTCAAACTCATTTAAAGGTGTTTTCTTAACCGTACCCGCTGACGTCGCCATGAAAATATACCTATTTTCAACAAATTCATGCACCGGCAATAAGGCATTAATTTTTTCTCCTGCCTCTAATGGCAACAGATTAACAAAAGGTTTACCTCTTGCTGCACGACTAGCCACGGGCAGTTGATATACTTTTAACCAATAGACTTTACCTAAGGATGAAAAACATAAAATCATGTCATGCGTATTGGCAACAATCAATTTATCAACATAATCTAATTCTTTCGTTGCGGTTGCCGACTTTCCGCGCCCCCCCCTACGTTGAGCTTTATAGTCTGTTAAAGGTTGCGCTTTAACATAGCCTTCATGAGACATCGTTACCACCATGTCTTCAACAGTAATTAGATCACTTTCCGATAAATCCAATTGGGTTTGCACAATTTCAGTTCGACGCTTATCTGCATATTGATCTCTAATTTCGATTAATTCTTCACGCACAATTTCCATTAGGCGCTCTTGACTGCTTAATATATAAAGATATTCATCAATTTGCGTTAATAATTCTTTGTATTCAGAGATAATTTTATCTTGTTCAAGTCCCGTCAAACGATGCAAACGCAAGTCTAAAATTGCCTGTGCCTGCGCCTCGGATAAACGGTATCTTCCGTCATGCAAACCAAATTCTTTGGCTAAAAATTCAGGGCGCGAGCGATCGCCATCTGCTCTATCTAATAATTCTGCAACTAAACCAGCTTGCCATGTCGTGGCTAATAAACCTTCTTTGGCTTCCTCACGATTCATTGAGGTTTTAATTAATTCAATCATGGCGTCAATACTGGCTAATGCCACCGCCAAACCTTCCAACACATGAACGCGTTCACGTGCTTTACGTAATAAGTACAAGGTACGGCGCGTAATAATCTCACGACGATGATCAATAAATGCACTTAAAATCTCTGGTAAACTCATGCAATGTGGACGACCATCTAACAAAGCGACCATATTGATGCCAAACACAGTTTCAAATTGTGTTTGTTTATACAAATTATTTAAAACAACTTCGGGCATTTCATTACGGCGTAATTCAATCACCATACGCATGCCGTCTTTATCTGACTCATCTCGTAACGCAGAAATCCCTTCCAGCTTGCCTTCTTTCACTAACTCAGCAATTTTTTCAAGTAGACGCGCTTTGTTAACTTGATAAGGGAGTTCGGTGGTGATGATCGCTTGCCGCGAACTGTCACCAATATCTTCAAAATGACAACGCGCACGTAAGTAAATCTTGCCTCGTCCCGTGGCATAGGCGGTATAAATGCCGGCCGCACCATTGATAAAACCTGCGGTTGGAAAATCTGGACCAGGAATATGTTGGAGCAATTCTTTGATAGTAATGTCTGGATTATCAATAAACGCTAAACATGCACTAATCACTTCGCCTAAATTATGAGGGGGGATATTAGTTGCCATACCCACCGCAATACCTGACGAACCATTTACCAACAGATTAGGTAAACGTGTAGGCAACACTTCAGGCTGAATTTCAGATTCGTCGTAGTTAGGTAGAAAATTGACTGTTTCTTTATCGAGGTCGGCTAATAATTCGTGGGCGATTTTTGACATGCGCACTTCGGTGTAACGCATTGCTGCTGGCGGATCGCCATCGACCGAGCCAAAGTTTCCTTGTCCATCGATTAACATGTAGCGCAAGGAAAAGGGCTGTGCCATTCTGACCATGGTGTCATAAACAGCTGTATCGCCATGAGGATGGTATTTACCGATCACGTCACCGACAATACGGGCAGATTTTTTATATGGTTTGTTCCAGTCATTGCTCAGTTCGTTCATTGCATATAACACACGACGATGAACTGGTTTTAAACCGTCCCGAACATCTGGAAGCGCTCTTCCTACAATTACACTCATGGCATAATCAAGATAAGATTGCTTCATTTCATCTTCAAGTGAGACGGATATAATTTCTTTTGCGAAGTTAGACATTGATCCCTAATTTTAACAATGTGCAGATGTCTCCATCAGCAAGGTTAGTTGGCAATTTGCTTTATCTATAGACAGCCACTTTAGTATCGTGTCACGTTTGCCTAAACGCGATAGATTGCGCATTATAGCACAGCTCAAAATTGCATCGGACACCTTGACACATTAAGATTAAACAAAATTGTCTGCCAAAAAACTCTGCATTGCAAGCCATGAGCGTCGATCAGTTGCTGCGTTATACACCGCCCCAAAAATGGGATCATTGGCGTTAGGATTAGTAAATGAGTGCATCGTTTTACCATAACTCACGAACTGCCAATCTGCGTCAGCGGCACGCATTTCTTGTTGAAAACTATGCACCTGCTCTACTGGCACCAAGGGATCATCGTGACCATGTAACACCAGCACGCTAGCCATTATAGGCTGGACTGCCCCTTGCTCTGGCGCAGTTAATAAACCATGAAAACTCACCACGGCATTAACTTCGGCACCTTTTCTTGCTAAATCAAGCACACATAACCCCCCAAAACAAAAGCCAATGGCGGCAACTTTTTTATCATCCACCCACGGTAATAATTTTGCTGCGGCTAAGGCGGCAGAGGCGCGCTTAAATAATAAATCACGATCCGCCATGAAAGGATGCATTAACCGTGCATTTTCTTCAGGACTTTGCCCTACCTGACCTTTGCCATACATATCCACGGCAAAACCAACATAGCCTAAGGCTGCGAGTTGTTTAGCTTTTTCTTGAACAAACTCATCTCGACCTGCCCAGGCATGAAAAATCAAGACCACAGGTCGGCGCCTATTACTGCTGTCATCGAAAGCAAAAAAGGCTTCCAATGGACTATTTTCATCAAGATAACCAACCGTATTTGAAACAATTGCCATAAAACACTCCTTAACTTAGTTTGTTTTCGTAACAGGAATACTGCCCTTAGCTTGCAAAGCGTATAAAAAACCTATGGACGCCTCTTCAATTAAATCTAAAACCCGCCCAAAGCCCTCGCCGTCGCCATAATAAGGATCGGGAACCTCCTTCACGTTTAACTGCGGTGCATAATCAAGAAAATACGTAATTTTATGCTGCAAATCAACAGGACAAGCGGACATTAAGGTCGCGTAATTATCATTATCCATAACCAGCACGTGATCAAACTCTGCAAAATCGTCATAAGTGACTTTTCTTGCCCGCAGTTGGGCTAAATCAACACCACGCTCCAAGGCAGCGTGTTGAGAACGGCCGTCTGGTGCAGAACCAATATGATAGGCATGGGTTCCGGCCGAATCGATAACAAAATACTGATCTAGTTGCTGCGTGTTAACCAAGCGTTTAAACACGCCTTCAGCCGTCGGAGAACGACAAATATTACCCATACAAACAAACAACACATTAATTTTTTGCATTTATTTTTCCTTAGTTTTTTACCTGCGCCAAGCACCCACTGCCTTCACTCGACCTTAAATCCACTCATCACGCTAAGCCACGGCTTAACTTAATTTTTTATATTTCAAACGACGTGGTTGATCCGCATCGGTGCCTAAACGACGATGACGATCTACCTCATAATCTTCATAATTACCCTCAAACCAAACCACCTGGCTATCACCTTCAAACGCTAAAATATGCGTAGCAATTCGATCTAAAAACCATCGATCATGAGAAATAACTACCGCACAACCAGGAAAAGCCAATAACGCCTCTTCTAAAGCTCGCAATGTTTCAACATCTAAATCATTGGTTGGCTCATCCAGCAATAATAAATTGCCACCTGTTTTAAGTAGTTTTGCTAAATGCACACGATTACGTTCACCCCCTGATAACTCACCGATACGTTTTTGCTGATCAGCACCTTTAAAATTAAAACGTCCCAAGTAAGCCCGGGAAGGTGTTTCATATTTGCCCACAGTAATCACGTCTAATCCCTCTGACACCTCTTCCCAGACGGTTTTGCTTGCATCCATGTCGTCACGCAACTGATCCACATACGCTAACTGCACTGTTTGACCGATGGTTAAGGTTCCAGAATCTGGCTGCTCAAAGCCTGCCATCATTCTAAACAAGGTAGTTTTACCTGCACCATTTGGCCCGATGATCCCGACAATCCCTCCCGGTGGAAGCCTAAAACTTAGGTCGTTAATTAATAATCGATCACCAAAACCTTTTGAAATGCCATGGGCTTCAATAACTACATCACCCAAGCGAGGTCCTGGTGGAATATAAATCTCTTGGGTTTCATTACGTTTTTGCACATCCACTGAGGACAGCTCTTCAAAACGAGCCAAACGCGCCTTACTTTTAGCATGACGACCTTTAGGATTTGAACGCACCCATTCCAACTCTGCTTTCATGGCTTTTTGGCGTGAAGACTCTTGCTTTTCTTCTTGCAACAAACGGGTACTTTTTTGATCTAACCAGCTTGAGTAATTACCTTCCCAAGGAATGCCCGAGCCTCGATCTAATTCTAAAATCCAGCCGGCTACATTATCCAAAAAATAACGATCATGCGTCACAGCCACCACAGTGCCCGTGTAATCATGTAAGAAACGTTCTAACCATGCCACGGACTCTGCATCTAAATGGTTCGTTGGCTCATCAAGTAATAACATATCTGGATTAGATAACAATAATCGACATAACGCCACGCGCCGCTTCTCTCCACCCGACAACTTAGTCACCTCTGCATCCCACTCTGGTAAACGCAAGGCATCGGCTGCGACTTCTAGTTTGCGCTCTAAATTATGACCATCCATTGCGTTAATCACATCTTCCAGACGCGCTTGATCTGCGGCTAACTTATCAAAATCTGCCTCAGGATCTGCATAAGCGGCGTATACGGCATCTAAATCAGCCAGTGCAATTTTTACATGAGCAACAGCTTCTTCAATATTACCGCGCACAGTCTTTTCTGGATCAAGCTGCGGTTCTTGCGATAAATAGCCAACGTGAATGCCTTTTTGAGGAATGGCCTCCCCTTCGATTTCTTTATCCAAGCCTGCCATAATTTTAAGCAAGGTTGATTTTCCTGAGCCATTTAAGCCCAAAACGCCAATTTTTGCGCCTGGGAAAAAAGATAAAGAAATATTTTTTAAGATATATTTTTTAGGTGGCACAATTTTGCCAACCCTGTTCATAGAATAAATATATTGAGCCATTGTTACGCCAAATTAATAATTAAAAAAGTGAGTGTGTTTAACAAAGCTCAGTGCCTTCATTAACGACTGCACAAGTAATATACCCAATAAATTAACACCTTGAGTAATAACACCCTGCCGTCAAAAAAAACACATCGAACTTTTCGAAGACCACATAAAGTACCTAAAAGCCTCCTTTAAGCAGCTATTATTTCATAAATAGACCATGATAAATACGCCTGTTACGGAAGATAATGCTGAAAATATAGCGTAACAAGCACTCCATACAGGCCGGCTTCACGCTTAAATCAACCCTAAATAAACAACTATTTCATTTTATCGACAAATAAATTAATTGAATTTTACACCTAAATTCCATATTCTTTTATCGCTTGAAGTTAACTCGACTGTCTATAATACCAACACAAACAGTCATTTTTTTTACACCACAAGAGAAATCAACATGAAAAAATTAGTACCCGTTTTAACTATCGTTTTAGCCGCTTTAAGCAGTACTGCTATGGCTGACGAACAAATAGAAATTGGCAAAAAAATATACGAACGTGCTTTTGGACACGGCTGTGGCAGATGTCATGACATCGCCTCTAACCCACAATTAACCGCTTTAATTAAAGCCGGTCAATTGGACAGAGCACGCTTTGAAACTGTATTAAAAGAAGGCAAAGGCGGCATGCCAAAAGCTATTGAAGAAATCATGAAAAACAAAGCCGTTGAAAAAGCTGGCTATGGCGAAGATCAAGCTGTAGATGCGTTATACAAATATCTTGAAACTAAATAAAACGTAACGATTAAGCCCCCCTTTGTTGAGGGGAGAGTTATCTAATAACATCATCTCCCCTAAGCCAGCTTTTCCAACAAGGTGGACGGCATAAGTACACTAAATTTAGTTTCTTTAACGCATAAAAAAACCGCTTAAGCCTTAATGACTTCAAGCGGTTTTTTTTATGACGATTAACGCGTTAAATAGCGAATAATTGATTCTTTAAACGGCAATTTTTTCACGCTTCGTAACCAAATCCCTGCAACCACAGCAAACATTAAACCACAGGACGCAAAGCTTAAATAAATCAGATGCTTCAGCTGAGACATTTCCTTAATAATTTGTTGATTATCAATGGCCTCTACTTTTTTTACAGGCTCAGCATAATCGCGCAACAGCTTAACATCATGTTTTAAATCTTCAATCGTACCCAATGAAGTCGCCAAAGTTCCTGTTTGCAAACTGTCTTCTAGGGAACGCAATTTACTTTCAATTGAACCGCTTAACAAGCCCACAAACTGGCCTTTTAAAGCATTGACCTCAGCAGACAATGCTGGAGTAGAGGTTTTATCAGAAAGCTCCGCAGCAGTGACTTTTTTATAATTAACCAAGAAATCTTCTGATGGCAATAAAAGAAACCCCGTAACAAAAATAACTGCCATAAAAAACACAATCGCACGAACCAGCCATCGATTTGTTGTCATTAATTGTTGCTGGGAAGGTACTGAATACAGAACACGAATTTCTGAATTACCCTTATCTTTCTCACTCATTTTAAGATTCCTCTAACAGGCAAAAGCCCTGTACTGAACAGGTTTAATTTTAAACAGCAAGCATTATTTCACTTGCTTAGCTGCGGCAATTCGCATTCTTAAGGCATTAAGCTTAATAAAGCCTTCGGCATCTTTTTGATTATACGCGCCGCCATCGTCTTCAAACGTAGCAATACTTTCATCAAACAAACTGTCGGTATGAGAAACACGCCCCACCACAATGACATTACCTTTATACAATTTTAGCCTAACCTTACCATTAACCGAGTGTTGCGACGCATCAATCATGGTTTGCAACATAACACGTTCAGGGCTCCACCAATAACCGTTGTAAATTAAGGAAGCATAACGCGGCATTAATTCATCTTTTAAATGCGCCACTTCACGGTCTAACGTTAAGGATTCGATTGCGCGATGCGCTTTTAATAACACCGTGCCCGCCGGTGTTTCATAACAACCACGTGATTTCATACCCACATAACGATTTTCAACAATATCTAAGCGACCAATACCGTTTTCGCCAGCAATAGTATTTAATTTAGCTAACACTTCAGCAGGCGAATGCGGCGCATCATTAATCGCCACGACATCTCCCTTTTGAAAACTCAGCTCGATATACGTAGCTTTATCAGGTGCAGCTTCAGGCGCAACCGTCCAACGCCACATGGCTTCTTCAGGCTCTGCCCACGGATCTTCCAGCACTCTGCCTTCATAAGAGATATGCAATAAATTTGCGTCCATAGAATAAGGCGAAGTTTTTCCATGCTTCATTTCCACAGCAATGCCATGTTTTTCAGCATAATCCAGTAAAGTTTGCCGCGAGGTTAAATCCCACTCACGCCACGGAGCAATCACTTTAATATCAGGGCGTAACGCATACGCACCTAATTCAAAACGGACTTGATCGTTACCTTTACCCGTTGCACCATGAGCAATCGCTTCAGCGCCCGTTTGATTAGCAATTTCAATTAACCGTTTAGCAATTAACGGTCTTGCTATCGAGGTGCCTAATAAATACTCACCTTCGTAAACCGTGTTTGCACGAAACATAGGAAAGACAAAATCACGTGCAAACTCTTCTCGTAAATCATCGATATAAATTTCTTTAATGCCCAAGGCTTGCGCTTTAGCACGTGCTGGTTCTACTTCCTCGCCCTGCCCTAAATCAGCAGTAAACGTGACCACCTCGCAGGCATACACATCTTGTAACCATTTAAGAATAACGGAAGTATCTAAACCACCCGAATAAGCCAAGACTACTTTATTGATTTCCGACATAACACCCAGTGCATTGAATTAAAAAATGAGTGAAATTATACCTTAAAAAAATAATTAAGGCAGAGCTAGAAAGTGAGCTTAACACTGCTCCTTATGGCAAGCACCGTCAAGACAGCGTCTACTCATTTCAGAACGGCTAAAAGTCAACGCACAAAGAGTTTGGGCAACGGCATTAAAACCCTGTGTCGCAACAAGTTAGATTGGTTTGGTTTTAACGCTTACCACCAGTTGCCGGACTTTGTAAGCTCATCGCAACTGATCCAAAGGACTCAACACACCTTTCCCACCTTTGTTCAACACATGCGTATAAATCATTGTCGTACTCACATCAGAGTGCCCTAACAACTCCTGCACCGTGCGAATGTCATAACCGCCCTCCAACAAATGCGTGGCAAACGAATGCCGGAACGTATGAGGCGTCGCCGCTTTGGTCAAATCAGCATCCCGCGCAGCCTGCTTAACCGCCCTTTGTATTGCCTGTTCCTGGATATGATGACGACGTACTATTTTAGTACGTGGGTCAGTTGATAATTTGGCCGCAGGGAACACATACTGCCAAAGCCATTCTTTTGCCGCATTAGGGTATTTACGCTCCAACGCATAAGGCATATACACCGCACCAAAATTTTGCGCCAAATCATTCTCGTGTAGCTCCCGCACCTTAACCAAATGCGTCTGTAAAGACACGACCAACGACATCGGCAACATCGTCACCCGATCTTTAAAGCCCTTGCCGTCACGAATTAAAATCTCATTCCGCTTAATATCGACATCCTGCACTCGCAAGCGCAAACATTCCATAATTCGCATCCCCGTCCCATACAACAAACTCGCAATCAGCCAGTGCGTACCGGTCAGCCGCGATAAAATCGCCTGAATCTCATCGCGATTTAACACCACCGGCAAACGCTTAGGTGTCTTAGCCTGCTCCACGTTATCCAGCCACGGCAACTCGATTGCCAACACCTCTCTATAAAGAAATAACAGCGCACATTTTGCCTGATTTTGCGTAGAAGCAGCCACCCGACCATTAACCGCCAAATGTGTTAAAAACTGTTCCACCTCAGCGGCGCCCATGTCGCGAGGATGTCTCTTGCCAAAATGCAGAATAAAGCGTTTAATCCAATCGGTATAAGCCTGCTCGGTTCGGATACTATAATGCTTCAAGCGGATTTTACCCCTGACTTGATCAAGCAATTTAGTCGGCTGAATAGATATATTTTCTGAAGGGTATTGCATTTATTTTAGGATATGCTAAATTTTGTCATGTAAATGAATTTAAAGTCATTTTACATTTTTATAAATATTTAGACAAACATTAGACGCAATGTTTTGCGTCCATTAGGCTGTCTAATATTAGTTAG
>QYQN01000152.1 GCA_007280895.1 Methylococcaceae bacterium | reverse complement strand
TTACACCACAACGCAAGAAGATGTCGGTACGCAGTTACTTGTGGTCGCGAGCTACACGGATGACTTAGGCAATGAGGAAACCGTCAGCAGTGCCGTTACGCGTGCGGTTGCCAATGTTAACGATGCACCCACTGGCAGTGTGATCATCAATAACACAGTGCCAAAAGTTGGCGATACCTTAACTGTTAGCGATACGCTGGATGATGTCGATGGCTTAGGTGAAATAACTTACACTTGGAAAGCAGGCACCAGCACAGTGGGTACAGAGGCTAGTTATACTGTTAGCAACGCAGATGTGGCAAAAATACTGACCGTTACTGCGGCTTACACCGATGCTTTCGGCAAAGCGGAAGCAGTTAGCAGTGCTAGCACCAGTGCGGTTATAACTAACATCACAATCAATATTGTGAGTGGCACCAGTGCAAATGATAAGTTAAGTGGCACTAATAACGTTGATCAAATCTCTGGCGAACGCGGCAATGACTCCTTATTTGGACTTGCAGGTAATGATGTCTTAAATGGCGGTCTTGGTGATGACAAACTACAAGGAGATGCAGGCAATGATGTCCTCACTGGTGGTGCAGGAAAAGATACGTTTATCTTTAATTTTATCGATACTGACGATCAAATTTTAGATTTTAATCCTGCTGATGATACTATTTTATTGGCTGCAAATTTTTTCACTTCATTACCTACAAACGGTGTGCAATCTAAACACTTTATTACCGGTAACCAAGCGAAAGACAGCAATGATTACCTGTTTTACAATCGCACGTCAGGTGATGTGTTTTACGATGCGGATGGTAATGGCTCTACAGAACCCGTTCAAATTGTTAGTTTAGGCGTAAATTTAACGCTTACTTACAAAGACTTTGCAATCATCTAAGACATTTTTGTAACACCTTAATAAATAGTTGGTGATCTTAGGATTGCCAACTAGTTTAATTTATTCAACACACCACGCTGTTTAATTAAACTTAACTCTAGCCGATAGTGTCATTTTATAACAAATCACCTTAATTATTCCGGAGCCTTACCATGGACAAACAACAGCAAGCTAAACAAGCTAACGAGCTAATTTTAATTGACCCGCGAGTTGAGAATTTTGAAAATTATATTCCCAATTTAAACCCTGATATTCCAGTTGTGTTCTTAAAGAACACTGATTCAGAGCATTTTTTCTCAAAAGTTTTTTCAGATTTCAATAACTTAACTGCCTTGCATATAGTTAGCCATGATGCTAAACAGGATTTCTTTGCAAAAATTAATACTGCGTCATCAATTATAAATTCACACTTAGCGAGCATTAACGAAATTCTATTATATGGCGATGCCAGCTTGAATGACGCATCACAACAGGATTTAGCCCATACTTTAAATACTCCGATTACACTTGTTAATAGTCAAGCAGGGGCTATTTCATTAGCAGGTGATTGGGATTTATCCGAAACAAGTGGTGAAGAAAGCATGTTGCCTTATAGCGTAGGCAAAACCATTTCTAGCAAACAAGTGGCTGTTCCGTCAAAAATAATCCTACCTGTTACCTCAACCAGCACCTCCAGTACCACAACAAATCCAAGCACAAGCACCACTACTGGTTTAACCACAAGCACGACTACTGGTGGTTTAACCACGACAACTACCGTCACCGAGTATCCTACGACAAGCACGACCACTGGCTTAACCACCACCTCAACAACCGTGTCGCCAACAACGACAAGCGCCTACTACACCACAACAACAGGTGCGTCTTACACCACGGTAACAACGACAACAACAGTCGCAATAGATGATTTTACTGATAATGCCTCCTCCTCAGGAATCATTACCATTAGTAATAACACCACCACTGCAAACGGAGTTATAAATACCAGCTTTGATATTGATTGGTTTAAAGTCAACTTGGTGGCTAACAATCGTTATTCTTTTGAAATGAAAGGCGTGGACAGTAATGACGGCAGTCTTTATGATCCATTATTAGTGCTAAGAAATGCAGCGGGAAAGTCACTCATTACAGACGATGACTCAGGCTCTGGTCATAATGCCTTGATAAGAGAATTTAAAGCACCTGCAACAGGAATCTATTATCTTGAAGCGTCCTCTAGCGGTACCTTTGATATAGGTACCTATAAAATCAGCACCAAATTAACCAGTGCAGCCCCCGTAACAAATCATGCACCCCAAGGCAGTGTCTTAATTAACACCCTGCAACCCAAAGTTGGGCAAGTATTAACCGCAAGCAACGTATTATCCGACCAAGATGGCATAGGTATTATCAGCTATACATGGAAAACGGGCGAGAAAGTTGTAGGCACTGGGACGACCTACAAAGTTACGACCAATGACTTAGCAAAAAATATTGTCGTCGTGGCAAGTTACACTGACAAACTGGGCTTCACAGAAAGTGTTAAAAGCACCCTCACCGCAGCGGTTGCTACGGCAAATTCATTACCCACAGGCGCGGTAATCATCAATGATTTAATTCCTCAACAAAACACGGTACTCCGTGTAAAAAATACTTTGTCAGATGGGGATGGTTTAGGAAAAATCACTTACATTTGGAAAGCAGGAACGGATATTTTAGGTACTGGTGATGCCTACACCTTAACGCAAAAAAATGTTGGCACTGCCATTACAGTCACAGCAAGTTATACCGATGGCTTAGGTAAATTTGAAAGTGTCAGTAGCAAAACCACTGCACTTGTTGAAAATATCAATGACTTACCAACAGGCGAGGTAAGCATTACCAATCTTTCTCCAAAAGTAGGACAAACGTTAACCGCGACAAACACCTTAAGCGATGCAGATGGCTTAGGTAGCATTCAATATTCATGGTTTGCAGGCACTCAAAAACTTGGCCAAGGCTCGAGTTATCTTATTAAAAGTAGTGATGCTGGAAAAGCTATCACAGTCACTGCAAGTTATGTTGATGGCTTTGGTTCTGTAGAAAGCAAAGAGAGTGCTGAAGTTAAGGTTCCTGCCATAACTAAGCCAGGTTTTATTATTGAAAAAAATGATCTAATAACCTCAGAAGATGGTGATTCAGCCGTCATTAGCATTAGATTGGGTACCGCGCCACGTCGTGATGTAACGATAAACTTCAGCAGTAATGACGATACTGAAGGCTCAATTAGCGGTAATACTAGCCTGGTCTATACAGCCAAAAACTGGAATATTGCACAAGAAATAATCATCACAGGCAATAACGACTACCTAAACGATGGTAATCAACCTTATATCATTGCCTCAGAAATCAGCAGTTCTGATGTAAATTATCGTCAGTTAAAAATTGAACCCTTAGTGATCACTAATATCGAAGACGTTACCACAACGACTGAAGATGCTCACATTCCTCTGGGTACCCCTCGCGATTTACCTTTAAAAATATACGGTGACACCATCATTGATACAACGGCAATTGACGATAATACCCAGCTTTATGAAATCAGTGGCAGCAAACCCATGAATGACATTTTGCAAGGCTTAGATGCCAATGACACACTTTATGGCGGAAATTTACAAGATGATATTTCAGGTGGTTTAGGCGATGATCTCTTATACGGTGAAAATGATGAAGACTTACTGTACGGAGAAAGCGGCGATGACACCTTATTTGGTGGTCAAGGAAAAGATACGCTGCAAGGTGGTGAAGGTGACGATATCTTAAATGGCGGCGAGGGTGATTTAGCTATTGATGTCTTAATAGGTGGTTCAGGTAATGATACTTATTATTTAAGCTATGGAAAAATGGATACAATTGATGATCAAGGCTTATTAACCGACCGTGATACCGCTATTATTCCTTATCAAATAAATAGTTATCAACTGCCCACCGACATAGAAAATGCAGTAATTAGTGAAGGTACCCAAAAAAGCAACTTAATTGGCAATAATGCTAATAATAGCTTAACAGGCAACCAAGGTAATAACAGCTTAGCGGGCAACGTGGGCGCAGACACCTTATTTGGTGGCCTAGGTAATGATAAATTAGTCGGCGGAAGTGGTGATGACACCTTATTTGGTGGCCTAGGTAATGATAAATTAGTCGGCGGAAGTGGTGATGATGCCTTAACTGGAGATATAGGCGGCGACACCTTAACTGGCGGCTTAGGACAAGATAATTTTATTTTTGCTAACAAACCTAGTAAAGACAACATCGATACCATTACTGACTTTGCCACACCCGATGATGTGATTAATTTAGACAATGCGGCGTTCCAAAAACTATCTAAAGTAGGTGTATTTAACAGCCGAAATTTAGTGCTGAATGACGTAGCTGTCGATAAAAACGACTTTATAATTTACAACAAAGCAACAGGTGTCTTGTTCTACGATGCAGATGGCAACGGCACCATAGCCGCTGTACAAATTGCTATTTTAGGTGTTGATTTAACGCTAACCAGCGATAACTTTATCATTATCTAAACTATAAATCGTTGGCTGAGCAACATCCACAGCCAGTAACACCCTAACAAGACTTGGCAACCACGCAGTTGCCAGGTCTTTTTTTATAAGAGAATTACGTGCAAACAGCCTTAACCATGACCCACCTTTCCGAGAGACTTGCGCAATACTGGCTATTAGCGCGTTTTGATAAACCCATTGGCATCTTAATTTTATTATGGCCAGCCTTGTGGGCGTTATGGATAGCCAGTCACGGCCGTCCCGATCCCTTAGTGCTCAGTGTTATTTGCGCCGGTGTTGTGATCATGCGTGCGGCGGGCTGTGTGATTAATGACTATGCTGATCGAGATTTTGATCCTCATGTCGAACGCACTCAACAACGCCCCATTGCAGCGGGTAAAGTTAGTCCTAAAGAGGCACTGTATGTCTTTGCCGTGCTGGGATTATTGGCTTTTGGCTTAGTGTTATTACTTAATCCGCTGACTATCATGCTATCGTTTATCGGGGCATTTTTGGCCGCGAGCTACCCCTTCATGAAACGTTACACGCACCTGCCCCAAGCGTATTTAGGCATCGCCTTTGGTTGGGCAGTACCTATGTCATTTAGCGCCCAAAGCAACGAAATTCCTGCTGTTGGCTGGATTATGTACCTAGCTGTTATGCTTTGGTCGCTAATTTATGACACTATGTACGCCATGGTGGATAAAGAAGATGATATTAAAATTGGCGTAAAATCAACCGCCATTTTATTTGGACGCTATGACCGCCAGATTATTGCAGCATTGCAACTTATCATGCTGGGATTATTAATTAGCATAGGGCAAATGCAAGCCTTAGGTAGTCCATATTACCTAGGTTTATTAGTGGCTACAGGCTTGTGTATTTACCAACAAACACTCATTTATAAGCGCGAAAAAACACGTTGTTTTAACGCGTTTTTAAACAGTAACTGGCTAGGATTAGCCGTATTTATAGGCTTGGCCTTAGATTATTTACACGTCTAAACCACTCACTCACCGCGTGGTGTACAACGCTAACAAAGCAATGTACATTCACAACCGAATTAACAGAATACATACTCAATGAACGTACATCTTAAAACCCTGGGTTGCCGCCTAAACGAAGCTGAACTAGAAATGTGGGCACACGACTTCCAAAAAGCAGGGCATCACATTACCCAAGAACTCACCGACGCACAGCTCATTATTATTAACTCCTGCGCAGTCACAAACGATGCAGCTAAAAAATCAAGACATTTAATTCGTAAACTACATCGCGAAAATCCCCTCGCCAAATTAGTAGTCAGTGGTTGCTACGCCACCTTAAATACCGATGAAGTTAAAGCAATATTAGGTGTTGACATGGTTATTGGCAATCAAGAAAAGCCACATTTAGTGCAAAAAATTCTAAACGAGCTCAGCTTAACCAGCATGCCGCTGATGGCAGCAGAGCCCGATGAAACTTCGTTATTTACTCGAGGCAGACAACGTGCATTTGTAAAAGTCCAAGATGGCTGTCGTTACCGCTGCACTTTTTGCATTGTCACTATCGCGCGTGGTGAAGAAAGCAGTCGTCCAATTCAAGATATTGTTGATGAAGTTAACCAATTACATCAGCAAGGCATCACCGAAGTCGTCTTAACGGGTGTGCATCTGGGCGGCTACGGCAGTGACCTCAACACACAACTTACCGAATTAATCAGTACCTTGCTCACTGACACCACCATACCGCGAATACGCTTAGGCTCACTTGAACCGTGGGAATTTACCGAGGATTTTTTTGCTTTATTTGCGCACCCACGCTTAATGCCGCATTTACACCTACCCTTGCAAAGTGGCAGTGACAGTGTGCTACGGCGCATGGCAAGACGCTGTAAAACAGATGAATTTGCAAATATTGTCAAACGAATTAGAAGCACGCATCCCTATTTCAATATTACCACCGATATTATCGTCGGGTTTCCTGGCGAAACCGAACAAGAATGGCAAGAAAGCATTGAATTTATCCAAAAAATAGGCTTTGGTCATATTCACATCTTTAGTTACTCTGCGCGTGAAGGCACCAAAGCCGAAAGCTTACCCAATCACGTAAGTCATGACCTAAAAAAACAACGCAGCGAAGCGTTGCATCGCTTAGCCCAACACATGAAACAGCAGTTTTATCGCGCTAATATTGGGCAATGTTATCCAATATTATGGGAAGCCCAAACAGCCATGCACGCGACCCAAAAACTTGCCTTTGGCTACACACCCAATTACTTACGCGTCCAATGTGCAATTGATCCCACTGAAAACTTAGCCAATCAAATCCTCACTGCTGAACTCATAGCGGTTACCGAAGACAAACTGGAAGCAAAAATACAGGCTTAACATAAGCTAAAAATTGTCTTTACATAAACGCAAGGCAGTAAACACCGTTAATTGATCTGCCTTAGTCAACGGCAAATTAGCTTTAATTTCAGGGCTATCTACTCTAAAAAAAGGATTAGTGGCTAACTCCTCCTTAAGCAATGTTGGTATTGTAGGTAGCCCTTGTTGACGTAGCTTTGCCACCTGCAACGCGCGGCGTTGTAAGACCTGATTGCCAGGTTCAAACTGTAAGGCAAAACGTGCATTGGCTTGCGTATATTCATGTGCACAATACAAAAGTGTTGCCTTAGGTAACGCCATAATTTTTTGCAACGATGCCCATAACTGCTCTGCACTACCTTCCAATAAACGTCCACAGCCCATTGCAAATACGGTATCGCCACAAAATAAAGCCGAGGCGGTGGGAACATAATAAACACAATGCCCAAGGGTATGTCCTGGCGTTAACATTACGTGAATGCAGTGGTCGCCTAACACCAAACAATCACCTTCAGTTACGGCTTGATCCACCTCAGGAATACGTGCTTGATCAACAAGGCTGGCAACCACGCGGCAACCCGTTTGGCGTTTAAGCTCACTATTACCGCCCACATGATCATAATGATGATGTGTATTGAGTATCATGGTAAGTTGCCACTGTCGTTTTTCCAAATAGTGCAAGACGGGTTCGGCAAGTGCCGGATCAATCACCGCAGTCTGTTTAGACACGGAATCATGAAGTAAATGGATATAATTATCCTGAAGTACAGGAAGTGAGTGAATTTCCAGCATAGTCATCTCGATTAAAATTAAGTAACGGCACACTCAGCTACAAAAGGCGTGGTGTTTTTTTTATTCTTCAGCAAATAACAGTGTTATTTCTTAGTGTAATTATTCCCCTCCCCCATTAAAAAAGGAGGTGACTGAATGAACAACGCGAACAAAGGCGTATCTAATTAACTTTTCTTTAAGCTTTTAATGCCCTTTTGGCACGATTACATTGCGTTATGCGCCATGGAAGTACGCGTAAGAAAGAGCAATTACTGCACCATTTTAACGACGTTTAGATCCCAATAATGCTCATTATAGCCAGTCTTACTAAAATAATTTTTCTTAGTTGACAAGTATTCATTGGCTTGTAAGTTAGGTGTGCAGTTAAAAAAAATCATAATAATAATCCCAGGAGTTGATCATGAAAATATTGTCCTATATGTCCCCATTAAAAATTGTTTCTGTGTGTGGTTTAGTTCTAGGCTTAAGTGTAAGCCAAGTTAGCTTAGCAAATGAACATGTTTCAGAATGTAAAAATCATGTCCAAAATAAAATTGCTTGGAATTACAATGGTAAAACACAATGGGAAGAAAAAAACTTAGCCGCTCTTTGCAAAGACACAACTGCGCCTAAAGAACCAGGCGAATGCTTTAATAAAATAATGCATGGCAAAGTCAATTGGGGTAGTAGTGACCAATGGGAATGGAAAAATGCCCTAAGCTTATGCTCAGGCAGCAATAATTCTGATGCCACCGTAACGTGCTTCAAAAAAAGAATTGAAGCTAAAGAAAACTGGAATACTGCCATCTTAGAATGTCAATTAAACACCAAAAATAACAACAAAATACCTATGTGACGATTCTATTTGACGCGCCTAATAACACCATCCTTTAGTGTAATTAGGCTCGTCAGGCTCTTTTAATTTCTCAACGAGGAGCATTAGTAAAATGAAAATTAATTTTTCATTAGATTCATCAAATCATGTTGATGGTGAAGCAAGCATTGAAATTAACAAACCTGTTTTTGAAGTATTTTCGTTTATTGGTGAACATTTTTACGATAATTATCCTAAATGGGCAGTTGAGGTTATTGATTTTGAACCTCTTGATGGCTATGAAGTGTTTGTGGGTGCCAAAGCAAAACAAGTTAGAAATGAACAGGGAGCAAAAGTTGAGTCTATCTTTCAAATTACGGATTATCAGCCTGCCGTTAAATTAATTTTTAAAGGCTTAACGGCTCCTTATATTCATAGTTATACGTTGGAAAGTACCAATAATAATTTAACTACTTTACTAACCCTTAAGTTTGAACTCACTGAAGTAGATTTATTTATGCGCCCTTTTTTAAAATTAATACGCTCAGCCATAGAGGATGGTGCAGAAATTACCGTAGATAATATTAAACAGTTGGTTTCAGATCGTGCTAGTGAATAACAACAAAAGCCAACCTACTGCATTTAAAATACGACGTCTATTAACTAAAAAATCTGCTAAGGTTTTTGTGACCCTAGGTAATTTCATATGATTATCAACACTAAAAAACAAATTTCAGAAAATGAAATTACTGATTCAGCTGTTTTTCATCAACGCCGACAACTTATAAAATCCTCTTTTCTTGGTGGCATCGCCGCTCTTGGTCTACTTCCTGCCACTAACAGCCAAGCCATTACGCGTTGGGGCAACGTAACAAAAGCCAACGTGGCAAGTTCTGCGTTGACAGTTACCGAAGAAAAAATAGTAAACAATTACACTAATTACTACGAATTTTCTTATGAAAAAACGCAATCAACTGACTTGGCGCAAGCACTCACAATAGATCCTTGGAGTGTCTTGATAAAGGGCGAAGTTGAAAAGCCAGGGCAACTTTATTTGGAAGATATTCTTAAGCAGTTTTCGATGCAAGAATACATTTACCGCTTTCGTTGTGTTGAAGCATGGTCAATGGTAGTGCCTTGGATTGGTTTTCCTTTAGCAGAATTAGTCAAATCGGTTAAGCCTTTATCCAGTGCTAAATTTGTAAAATTTACCACCGCCTATCGCCCTGATGAAATGCCAAATCAAAAAGACACTAGCATGCTGGAATGGCCGTATGTTGAAGGTTTACGTATAGACGAAGCCGTGCATCCCTTAACTCTGTTAGCAGTTGGCTGTTATGGTGATACCTTGCCTAAACAAAATGGCGCACCATTACGTCTGGTCGTGCCGTGGAAATATGGTTTTAAAAGCATTAAAGCTATTGTAGAAATTGAATTCTTAAGCCGCGCCCCTCTCACTACTTGGAACAAAGCTGCTCCTCATGATTATGGCTTTTATGCCAATGTTAATCCCTCAGTACCACATCCTCGATGGAGTCAAAGCAGTGAGCGCGTATTAGGTAGCTCATTTTTTTCTCCAAGAAGAACAACTGAATTATTTAATGGCTACGGCGATGATGTTGCTAGCCTTTACCAAGACATGGATCTACGGCATTTTTACTGATGTTTACTCACTTACTAACGCTTAGAAATACAGTCATAACGCTGTGTTTGTTACCCTTCCTTAGTATTTTGCTGGATATTTTCACTAATAATCTTGGTGCAAATGCTATTCAAGCTTTACATATACGCCTAGGGGATTGGTCCTTACGTTTTTTATGGCTAACCTTAACCGTAACGCCCATTCAGGTCTTCACTAATTGGCGAGGTATGGCACAGTATCGACAATTAATTGGTTTATTTGCTTTTTTCTATGCCAGCGTGCATCTTTTGGTTTATTTATTATTAGATCAAGCCTTGCAATGGCATAACATCAGTTTAGATATTCTGGAAAGTTCTTATATTTGGTTTGGAATTTTTGCTTACTGCATTCTCTTTTTATTAGCACTTAGCTCACCTAAAAAAGCGAAAAAAATCTTAGGTAAATCATGGAAAAAATTACATCGTTGGATTTATTATGCAGCGGTGGCGGTGATTATCCATTACTATTCCCAACTTAAAGGTAATTTAACAGAACCTTTTGTCTATTCCGTCATCCTAGGTCTTTTGCTGCTTTTCAGACTGGGCGTCTGGTATAAAAATAAACAATTGGGTCGTTTAATGATTCCACGCGGGAAAAAATAACAGCCTTGTTATTTTGCCTTTTAAACTAATGCAAGGTGTTGCTCATTACTTAAAAGGAATCCTGTGAAATCAACCTATCAAACCGCGCCCAAGGCCACCGAGAAACTTCCCAGCGGCATTCCCTTTATTATTGCTAATGAGTTTGCCGAACGCTTCAGTTACTACGGCATGCGCGCTATCTTGGTCATTTTTATGACACAGTATTTGCTTGATGCGAACGGTGAAGCCGATTTAATGTCAGCTAACGAAGCTAAAGCCTATTTCCATTTATTTATTTCCCTCACCTATTTCACTCCCTTCTTAGGCGCGCTTCTCGCTGATAGTTTTTTGGGTAAATATCGCACGATTGTGTTGTTATCCTTGGTGTATTGTTTAGGTCATTTTTGTCTAGCAATAGATATTACGCGGATGGGGTTGTTATTAGGACAAACCCTGATTGCCTTAGGTGCGGGAGGCATTAAACCATGTGTTTCAGCGCATTTAGGCGACCAATTTGGCAACTCAAATCAACATCGGCTCAGCACTGTATTTAGCTGGTTTTATAGCAGCATAAACTTAGGGGCGTTTATTGCCATGCTGTCGGTACCGTGGTTATTGCAACAGTACGGAGCAAATATTGCGTTTTCTGTCCCGGGTGTATTGATGTTGCTGGCAACCATTATTTTTTATTTTGGTCGCTATCGCTTTGTGCATATCCCGCCCACAGGTAGGCATTTTTTTAAAGAGGTCTTGAGTAGTCATGGACGAGAATGTTTAACACGCTTACTCAGCGTGTATGTTTTTATTGCTATGTTTTGGGCATTGTTTGATCAAATTGGTTCATCGTGGATTTTGCAAGCGCAGCAAATGAACAGGGAAATTGCTGGCATTGAAGTTTTACCCTCACAAATTCAAGCAACGAATCCACTGTTAATCGTACTGTTAACGCCGTTTTTTTATAAGCTTGTTTTCCCTTGGTTAAGTACGCGTACCCAGCTCAATTACATCACTAAAATTGCGCTGGGTTTAGCCTTTACTGTCGCAGCATTTAGCTGGGTTGCCTTGCTACAACAGCAACTCGATGCCGGCCTAAAATTAACGATTCTCTGGCAACTCCCAGCCTATTTATTGTTAACCATGGCGGAGATTTTGGTATCAGTCACCTGTCTTGAATTTTCCTACACACAAGCACCTAATAGCATGAAGGCACTGATAATGTCGTTGTACATGGCAACCGTAGCGGTGGGTAATTTATTTACCAGCGCGGTGAATTTTATCCTAGCCAAACTGACCGATTCGCACTCGTTATCGGGTGCAGCGTATTTCTGGTTTTTTACTGTGCTGATGTTATTAACCACACTTGGTTTTATGTGGCATAACCGACATTATAAAGAAACTATGTATTTTCATGCTGAACGCTAAACTAGAGTCACGTCCATTGCCATGCCCCAGCACTTCTCATTATGAGAGTGTTGGCAACCAACACAAACTGGACAGCCTAGAAGGGGCGGTAAAGCACCAAAACAGTAGCCAAGCCGTAGTGCAGTCTCAAAGCGTCGCAATACGGTTATCGCCTATTGCGACCTATGGGTAGTCCTTTGCAAAACAATGCGATAGTTCAAAATATAACTCAACTGCATCAATTTGTAGGGATTATCCTGCTGTTGACCAGTAATTAACTTAGGCTCTATGTGAAGCGTAGTGGGTAAATAATAAAAACTTGTAGTCATATCAATTCTTCTCATGACCCGCTTATATTTTTAATTATGTCACCCACTGTAAATCACATAGAGCCTTAACTTAAATAAGTTTCTATATCAACCACATCAATTTGTTCTGGTCGCATGAAACGTTTCGCGTAGTTAAGGTATGCGCCGGACACCAAGAACAACTCAAAAAGATCGGGGTCGATATGTTTATCATTCTTCATAAACCCCATAATTTTTATTGATTCTGACAAAGTCTTGCCTTGTTTATAAGGACGATCAACCGCCGTCAGTGCTTCAAACACATCAGCAATTGCCATAATACGCGCCTCAATACTCAGCTCTGCTTTAGCTAAACAACGAGGGTAACCCGTACCATCCATTTTTTCGTGATGCCCACCCGCAATTTCAGTGACTCGACTTAGGTGATTTGGGAAGGGTAATGCTGACAGCATTTTAATGGTTTGCACCATGTGTTCATTAATTTTGTAACGTTCTTCTTGCGTTAGCGTGCCACGCGCAATGGATAGATTGTAAATTTCGCCCCGATTGTACAAATTTGTAGGCGCCATTACCTTAAATCCCCACGGATTATTGGCCGCAATGTGGTCACGTTCGGCACGCGGAACAATATGCTCGGGCTTATCTGCCAGTAAATTTTCCCACGTGGGCAGGGTGGCTGCGGGCACTGTTTGACGCAGCATCGTATCTTGCTCAGAGATGCCTAGGCGGTCATCTAAGGTACGCAGCCAACGACGTTGAGCAATGAGTGCTAAGCGTTCAAGTTTATCTGGAGCCATAAACTCACCGCCCACATTGCAGCTGGCAATGAAGTTAAATTCCTCATTAAGCATAGCATGCTGAGTGTCTATTTCTGTTTGCAGTGCGTGCGTATTAAGCCATTCCTTTGGTAAGCTAGCGATAAACTGTTGATACACTGCAATATCAACATCGCGTTTCAACACTTCAAAACGCATACGAATCTCGTGAATTCGATCATAAATAGTTTCTAGTTTAGTCGCTTTATCGACCACATACTCGGGTGTGGTCACCTTGCCGCAATCATGTAACCAACTAGCAATATGCAAGGCTTCCCAGCCCTCTTCGGACAGATGAAAATCAGCAAAGACGCCGTCAGTTTGCTCACAAGCGGCTTCAGCCAACAATTTTGCCAGCTCAGGAACGCGCTGACAATGGCCACCACTGTACGGACTCTTGGCATCAATTGCCCCCGCCACTAACTGTATCAGTGCCTCCAATAATTCTTTTTGGTCAAGCAGCATTTTTTGATTATCCATAGCCACAGCCGCAGTACCCGATAAGGCATCGATAAACGCCAGAAGTTCTGGTGAGATAGCTACAGCGTTCTCCTCCACAGCAATCTGTAAAGTCAGCGCACCTAAGATTTCATTGTTACGGTTACGAAGCGGCAAGGCGACGATGTCTACGTGCGGTACGTCTAGCTCCTTAAATAAACGGGCGTAGGTCTTTGCCTGACGTGGATGGGTGTTTGTAACACGCAGTGTTTGTAAACTACCACGAATAATTGCACGCACAGTTAAAGGCGCATGCGTGCTGTCGACTACGCTTACCGGCACCTCCTCTGTAACATCACATTCCATGCCATGCACTTGGCGCACCACCGTCTGGACAGTGTTATCGTTAAGCGAGACCAGAGCGAGTTCACCACTGCTGGCTCCTGAGATAGCAATCATTTCATGCAAGATGATATTGATTAAGCGAGGAAAATTACTCTCTGCACTTAACGCACTTGAGATGTCCAAGAATTTTTTAAGCGTATGCTTCATCTTGGTCATACTGACGGCAAGCGCTTCAACCTCTGTAATAGTGCTGCGTGACGGGTCTGGGCTAGTAAAGTTAAAACTGCCGATTGCTTCGGCAATTTTAACTAAATCACGCAACGGACGAGATACGTTGGTGGAGATATAAATAATAATAGGCAGCATCAGCAACAATAAAAGCAGACTTAATGCTGTCGTCAGGTCACGAATACGAATAGAGTCCGCCATGAGTTCGGCATTGGGCACGGCGATACCTAAAAAAAGTGCATTGATTCCACCGCCATCAATGCGTTGCACCCGCCCATACCATTCCTTACCCTCAAGCTCAATTTTCAAGTCATCTTTACCCGTAGCATTACTGAGCGTATTGTTTTGCCAATGAGTAAATAAATCCGTTAATGCTGGCACGTTTAACTCAGGCACTAAAGCAACGTCACTGAGACCTGTTGCATTATTCTTTATAAAAATTTTATCTGAATCTCGATAAGCCAATACTCGTCCTGAACCATTGAACAAGACTAATTCAGCCGTAGCGGTTATTTTTTGCCGCGCGATAAGGCGTGACAAGCCTGTTAGACTCATATCAATACCCACGACACCTGAATTATTGCGTCCCCGCACAGCAAGTGTGATACCAATTTTTTGATTGGAGGCAAAAAGGTAAGGATCAGTTTGAATGATGCCCTCGGCTGTATTGGCTTGCAAAGCTTGCAGATACCAAGGGCGAGTGCGTGGCTCGAACTGATAATCTGGCTTAGCCACGCTGGCTATTAAAGTGAGCGCCGCATCATAAAAATCATACCGACCCACAACAGGAAGTTTATCGCGGTTCACGCTTTGCACTAAAAACATCGCTTGCTCAGGTGCTTTAAAGGTCGCTCTATCTTTGGGGCGGTCTGTTAAATTTCTCATTAATACAAAAGAGCCCTCGGTAGTGCTTGCATAAACAGAGCCCGCCGAGGGATTCTGACGCAATGCCGCCGCCATGGCAGGAAGTTGCGCAACACGCTCTTTATGAAAGGTACCGGTAAGCAATGCCGTTTCAGCCAGAATCTTGATTGCGCTTTTCATCGGCAATAATTCTGCCTCCAGCACACCGTTTAGTTCACGACCCACGCGCTCAATTTTATCATTGGTCATGGTTAAATCGCGTTGCGCCCCCATAAACCAACTAACGGATGCTAAAGAACTATAAAAAATAACAACCAAACCCAGCATCAACGTCACCAACGTGACATGCAATTTTCTAGGTTGAAAGATAAGGCTAAGCATTAATATCTCCAAGTAATTGTCGCGACAAAGCCTAATTGACGTGTGTAGATAAGTCGTTGACTAAGGGGTAACTGTCACCGAAACCCTAAGGTGGTTTTTATAAGCCGCTACTTTCTGGCTTCAATTAATTTAATAATGTCGCCGCTACGCTCATCGACGCGTACCCATTGAAATGGGCATGATTTAACATGCTTAAGCGTATCACGATTAATATTTGCCCCAACTAAACGCACCACTAAGGGATTTAAGCCGTTCATTAGCAAAGCAAGGACGGAGTAAGAACTCAGCACATGCTCTAATAATAAGACTTGACCACCAGGTTTACAGACTCGATACAATTCTTTTAAACCTTTTAATGGCATCGGCACCGAACAGAACACACACGTAGCAATGACCGTATCAAAACTGTTATCTGCAAAATAAAGCTGTTGCACATCCATTTCTTCTAAGTTGATGTGCAGTGGCTGCTTATCACGTTTTACTTGCGCTTGTTTAAGCATTTTAGAACTGAAATCAATGGCGGTAATTTCAGCAAAAGGGGGATAAAAAGGAAAGTTTTTACCCGTACCCACGCCAACTTCTAAAATATGCAGGCTGGTATCATCTATTTTTTCCCACAATTGCTTACGCCTACGTCGCAAAAAGAGTCCCTCCATCATGGCTTCGATCAGTTCAAAATAAGGGGCAATACGATCATAGCGTTTTTTTATTACGTCAGTGGTAGGCTTCATATGGCTAATCAATAAGAGGAAAAGTGGCATAGTACCGCAGCACTTATCATTATAAAAAAATATTTTAAGCAAGCCAGTGTATTAGCGAAACCAACAAACTGGCTGACTAAACTCATCGCACCACAATTTACTGGTGATGATTTTTATGAACGGGTTGGGCATAATAGCCACTTATTTAGTTAACTGGATGCCGTAATGAATCAATCAATGACCTGTTGGGCCGTCGTGCCTGCGGCAGGCGTTGGCAAACGAATGAATGCCGACCGACCCAAACAATATTTACCTTTACACGGACAAACAGTGCTTGAACACACGCTCACGCGCTTGCTTAACGCGAATGTTTTTACTGCACTGGCCATTGCCATCTCCCCTGAAGATCCTTATTGGCCGACACTGCCCTTAGCTTCCCATGCACAAATTATCACCGCAGCGGGGGGTAAAGAGCGTGCTGATTCTGTGTTATCTGCCTTAACCAGTATTCGGCACCGCGCTCAGGCTCATGACTGGGTGTTAGTACACGATGCCGCGCGTCCCTGCCTCACCACTGAAGACATTCACTTGCTTATCAACACGTTAAGAAATGATGACGTAGGGGGGATTTTAGCCTTAGCCTCACACGACACCTTAAAAAGTGCTCAGCATGGACAGATTTTAGGTACCCTTAATCGTAATCATATTTGGCGAGCCTTAACGCCACAAATGTTTCGCTATGGCTTATTAACAGAAGCCTTAACCTCAACGAGGGGCAATCCAGCCATTACCGATGAAGCCAGTGCCTTAGAAATAGCAGGCTATCACCCCAAAATTGTCGAAGGTCGTCCTGATAATATTAAAATCACTCGACCAGAAGACCTCGCTCTCGCAGAATTTTATTTGGAACAACAATGAGTAAAACAATGATTAGAATTGGACAGGGTTACGATGTACATCGTTTCAACACTGGCGATCACCTTATGTTAGGCGGTGTGCGCATTCCTTACGAACAAGGTTTAGAAGCCCATTCTGATGGCGATGTGGTGTTACATGCTTTATGCGATGCCTTATTAGGTGCCGCAGCACTGGGTGATATTGGCAAACACTTTCCCGATACCGAGGCGCAATACCAAGGTGCAGATAGTCGTGTGTTATTACGTCATGTCTATCAACTGCTCCAAAGCAAAGGCTATCAACTCGTTAATGCTGATATCACGATTATTGCCCAAGCCCCCAAAATGGCACCGCATATTGCCAATATGTGCCAAAGTATTGCTGATGATTTAACCACACCACTGGATACCATCAACGTAAAAGCCACCACCACTGAAAAACTGGGGTTTGAAGGTCGAAAAGAAGGTATTGCCGTTACTGCTGTCGTGCTTATTGAGCAATGCTAATGTCAACTTATCACTTACCGCGCTGGCCCTTTGTGTATGGTGAGGCATGTGGGACAGGACACATTCGCCAAGTACCTGAAGATTTTATCGTGCATGAACACTTAGCATTTACCCCTTCAGGCAGTGGTGAACATGTGTTTCTGTATCTTGAAAAAACCTCTGAAAACACCGAGTTTATCGCCCAACAGCTCGCCAAATTTGCCCAAGTGCGTGAGCGTGACGTGGGCTATGCAGGACTTAAAGATCGTCATGCCATTACCCGCCAGTGGTTTAGTGTATGGTTGCCAGGGGGCAGCACCGAACCCGATTGGTCAGCACTTAACAGCGCACACCTTAAACTGCTTGAATGCCAGCGTCATGCCCGCAAATTAAAACGCGGCGCACTCACCGGCAATCAGTTCAGCATCATTATTCGTGATTGGCAGGGCGATAACACCGCGCTGTTAGCAAAACTTACCCAGCTTAAAGCCCACGGCATGGCCAATTACTACGGTGAACAACGCTTTGGTCATCAAGGGCTTAACATTACTAAAGCCGTTGCCATGTTTAAAGGCAAACGCGTTAATCGCAATCAACGCAGTTTATATTTATCCTCAGTACGTTCCTTTTTGTTTAACCATATCTTAGCTAAACGCGTGCAAGATAAAACCTGGAATCAGGCCTTAACAGGGGAGGCGTTTTGTTTACATGGCTCGCGCAGTTGGTTTAAAGCCACGCCTGCCGAAACCAACTTAAACCAACGCTTAGCAGACTATGATATTCACCCGACAGGTGCCTTATGGGGCATAGGTGCGTCCGCCGTAAGTGCTGACACCGCCGCACTTGAACAAGGCATTAGCGCTAATTATCCAGAACTTAGCGAAGGCCTGTGTGCTGCTGGAGTCAATGCTGATCGCCGAAGTTTACGTGTCATGATTCCTGATTTATGCTGGGAATTTCTTGATGACACCCGCTTACGACTTGACTTTACCTTGCCTGCGGGCAGCTTTGCCACGGCGTTATTACGCGAACTCTTTGATTTATCATAACCTACCTAATGCACTATGACGCTTACTCTTGCTCTTGCCCAAACCCGTTTTAACGTCGGCAATATTTCCGCCAATCTTACGACCATTATCGACGCGGCGTGCCATGCACGTGATGTGTTAGGCGCAGAAATCATTGTTTTCCCAGAATTAACAATTCTAGGCTACCCTGCTGAAGATTTATTATTTCGACAACACATTATCGACGCCGCCAATAATGCGCTTTATCACCTAACAGAACAGGTCTTAGGCATTGCCCTAGTGGTGGGCTACCCAGAATACGATGGACAAAATTTGTACAACAGCGCGGCGGTTATTCACCAAGGTGCAATAATTGCTAATTACCGCAAACGCGCCCTGCCCAATTATGGTGTTTTTGATGAACAACGTTATTTCTCGCCCGGCACTCAGCCCTGTATTTTTGAATTTAATGGACATTTTATTGGCTTAACCATTTGCGAGGATATATGGCAAACAGGCATGATAGAAGAAAACTATCAAGCCGGTGCAGAACTGCTGATTAGTTTAAATGCGTCGCCCTTTACCCAAGGCAAAAGCCAAGAACGCGAAGACATAATTCGTCAACAACTTCACACCGCGCCACTCCCTGTTATTTATGTCAACCAAGTGGGCGGTCAAGACGAACTGATTTTTGATGGCGCGTCATTTGTTATGAATCAACACGGCGAGCTTGTGTATCGGGCAGCTGACTTTACCGAACAACTTAGTATTATTAAGATTGTCAACGGCACACCTCTGCCCAGCAGCCTCAGCCCAATGCTTAATGATATCAGCAGCTGTTATGCCGCCTTGTGTTTAGGCATTAAAGATTATGTTCACAAAAATGGTTTTCAAGGTGCGCTCTTAGGTTTATCGGGCGGTATTGATTCTGCCTTAGTGTTAGCACTTGCCGTTGATGCACTGGGTGCAGAACACGTTCAAGGCTATTTACTGCCTTCGCGTTACACCCAAGCCATGAGCAACGAAGATGCCTTAGCCGAAGCCCATGCGCTAGGCGTATACACCGACAGCATTCCCATTGAACCAGCCGTTACTGCCTTTACTGAGTTACTGGCACAAGTGTTAGAGGCTCCCTCAAACACCTCGCACGATGTCACCGCACAGAATATTCAGGCACGATGTCGCGGCACTATCTTAATGGCAATCTCCAATAAACAAGGCAAATTATTACTCACCACCGGCAATAAAAGCGAAATGAGTGTTGGCTACGCCACCTTATACGGCGACATGGCAGGCGGCTTTGCTCCCCTTAAAGATGTACCAAAATTACTGGTGTATGCCCTGGCCACTTACCGCAATCAAATCAATCCAGTCATCCCCGAACGCGTGCTGAGTCGTCCCCCTTCAGCTGAATTAGCAGCTGATCAAAAAGATGAAGATTCCTTACCGCCCTACCCCGTTTTGGATGCAATTTTAGAACGTTATATCGAACACGAAGAGGCCCTCGACACTATAATAAAGGCAGGCTTTGATGCCGACACCGTACAACACGTTATTAACTTAGTGGATAAAAATGAACACAAACGCCGACAAGCACCACCCGGCATAAAAATAACCAGCAAAGCCTTTGGGCGTGATCGTCGATACCCAATCAGCTCAGGCTATCGTCACTAAGAACGGCTCTATATGAATCGTAGTGGGTAAATAATAAAAAATACCGACAAACACAAATCTTATACACGCTCAAAACGTTCAAGTCGGCTCTGGGACTTGTAGCGCGTAAACTGGATAAGCGCAAGCGTCATCCGGCAAACCAAAAAGTGCAGAGGCGCTATCGAGACTGTGAAAGTATTATTACATAACCAGCGTGGTATAAGATATCTATCTGATAAGTATAATAATTAATACAAAAACACATGACTTCTCGCCGCTACA
>QYQN01000092.1 GCA_007280895.1 Methylococcaceae bacterium | reverse complement strand
TCGGCATTAGAACGGGCAATGCGTGTGCTTTGGTTCAATAGCCAATCAGTAAAACTGCCATTAATGCTTTCATCCGAGGTTTGTTTATAGGAAAACGCATGACGGCAATAATCAAAATAGCCTGTACTCCACGCTAAAACGGCTTCAACACTGGCAGATGGATCGAGTAATGGATAAGAAGCGCGGGTTAATTTTTTGGCTAGTGCAATGGCTTCAGAGCTGGTAAAGGTCGCCAATTTTTGCGCCAATGCGTCACTAATTAGATTCGGTGACTGCTCGATTAAGTTATTTAACTCTGTCCATAACACAGACCAATCGACTATGAATAATTCGGCTAATGCGTCAGATGAAACTTCGTTTGCAAGGATTTTGCGTGTGATACTGTTTAACACGGTCAAAAATTTTTCTACTAATGGCTGTCCGCGTGTTTCAGTCAGTGGCAATAATGACAAAGAAAATAATGGGGTGGGTAAGGTTTGCGCGGGTAAAGCAATGTTTAACGCATAGCGATTAATAACACAGCGTAATTGAAAAAGATGTTGTTGATAAGCGAGAGTATTTAAAAAATCCTGACTTTTTTCATGCCGCATTAACTCAGCGATAAATAAAGTGGCGGTTTCTTTCGCAATGTTCAAATCAAAAATGAGATGATCCAACAAACATTTTTTTACGCTATCGATAGTAAGCAAGGACAAAAAAGCAGGGCGTTGCTGATTTAACGCGGCAATGAACGCATAAAAATCCTGCCCTGAAATTATATTACTTGCACACACACTTAACAGTGTTTTTTCAAAACACGTAAATTTGGAAAAAGATTGCTGGTTCAACAAATCCAACGCCACGATTTGTTCATGCGTCAGCCAATCGGGAACAACTGTATTTAACTTTTCAGCCAAAAATAAACGTGGAATTAACGCTTGCGTCGGTAAAACATCATCCATACCTTCCAAATATTCAAAACGATGATACAAAGCTTCATTGCTTAATCTAACGCGGCACAAAGTGGGCGATTGTTCACGCAAATACTGCCTAACGCGCTTATCAACTGCATTGATAGAAATATCAGAGGCTTCAACGTGTAGCGCGTCATTACTATCAATACCAAAATAATCCAAAATTAACTGCACAGGCATGATTAATCCTCATAATGCAGCAAAATGGATCGTAATGCCTCACGTATTTCTTGCTTAGGCAGATTTGCTTGCTGAATGTGTGTGCTTAAGATGGTGATTAATATTTCTTTAGTGCTGATTAGCGTTTCTTCTATTGCTACTGTAGGTTGAGAATAAGGCGGTACATGCTGTTGATGATGTTCGATTAAACTTTCTAACTTGCCTTTGCATTGTCCGATTTCAGTATCGGTACATTGCTCAAACGGCTTGTTTAACATAACTTGAGTGACTTTTTTAACGTCAATGTCACTCACATCAAGGTGCTGTTCTAATAATTGCCCAACGGCTTTGGCTTGTGGTGTGGTATGTTCATGATTAAGCCTTGCCACTAAACGCGCTTTGTTTTCGCTGTCTTGCGGGCAAATTTGTTGCAAAGTTTGTTTGATTTCGTGCTGTCTGAGATTTTCCACTCGCTCAAAATCTTCCAACAGTTCTTTTAGCAAGGGTTTAGCTAATTCGGGAATATCGCCAGGTGATTTATGTTCTAAACCGTAAAGACTCAATAAGAATTCAGCAAAGTCCTGCGCGTTTTTAGTGGGCACTGCCTGCAAAAATTTAACTAAATCTTTGGGCTTATCATTTAACTGATTAGAAAATTTAATTACATCGGCTTTTTTATTAACAAATTCACGTAACCTTGCAGCGCATTCACTACCATATTCCTCTTGCGTTTGGTCGTCTTTTTTTACCATTTTAACGTGCACTCCAACCGCATATAACATAGCAAATTGTCGAGCTGTAAACTCAATTAAACGAATGGTGACTTTACTGTCTGCAATAAACGCATTGGTTAAATTGGTAGCAAAATCAGGCTCATTGCCATGACTTCCCCAGCGCAAACGCTTAAAATCGTAGCGCACGGCCACTGCCGCTAATATCGCTAAATTACAAGCGGGAATACCATAAGGTGGAGCAACCAATTTTTCCCGCAATTCAGAAACCGGATAAGGTTTATCGCGATTCTTCAGCAGCAATGTTTTATGCAATAGCGTTAAAACGGCTTTAACTGCTCCTTCCGTTTCCTCAACTTTTTTAATATCCCACTTATCAGGCAAACGTTGAATAAATAACTGATTAGCCCCTAACACCCCATCAATTAATGCCGACGTTTCGCTGGTATCTTTTTCTTCGCCTAATAAATCATTGCTTTGATACGTTGGATTATCATCAAATTTAATAATACGTTCGACAATTTTTCGTACTTTGCTGCTGCGGGCATAACTTTCATCATGTAGCACATTCATATTCATCGCACGAATAGGAATTTCTTTATCATAAAGGGCTTGAATGTGCCTGGTCAAAATACTTCTGAATTCATACCAACTTTTACAAGCTATTGCTTGCGCTGTCCCTGCTTGCAAAATTTCACTTTTGCCGTTGGTTAAACCCTCGCGCCCATACAAAATTTGTAAAATGTACAATAAATCTTTGCGGGTTTTTTCCCATTTTGTGGTTAGTTGTCGCCGTAAATCATCGGTAGCGGTTTTTTCTTTCAGCAATAATTTCAACGCCAGATAGCGGCATAACAATCCACCCAATTTAAAGTCTTTGCCGTTATAACTCACCGATTCAGAACGAATGCCCTCCGAGGGTAGCCAAAAATAAATATTGGCGTGGCTGGTTTCTTGAATACGCGCTTTAACCTGTGCGACTTCTTCGGCATCTTTGGCTAACACCAAATACACTTGCCCACTTAACAGCGGATTGGATAATTTCAGGGTATTGGTCATAGGTGGCGTTAATAATATCACCTCATAAGAACGCACAATGCCACAGGGTGAAGGCTCTAACTCATGCAAACCTAACACGGGAAATAAATCTTCCCGCATGGCGGGATTATCATTTAATAAGGTTTCAGGACTACGCCCCGCAAAATAAGTCAGCTTTCCTTCAATCAGCCCTTCAACATTCACCCCTGAATCACCCAATAACGTCCATTGATGGGTTAGATCACTTTTCCAGATTAACTCTTCGGCTTTTAACCATGCCAAATCGGTATGTAAATGTTCGGCGGCGCTGTGTGTGGGTTGCGTGTCATACAACGCACAGGCTAAAAAGGTTTCATTGGTTTGAAAATTCTCGCCTAATAATTCACTGAGCAATAACAGTTTTAAAATATCGATTCTGCCCTGAGTTTCATCAGCATTGAGTTCAGCGGGAATTTTATTTCTTGCACGTTGATAACGTTCTACTTCGTGGGCTTTTTTGTCTTCAATGGTTTCGCGGTAATAATCGACTAACTCAGGCAAGCGAATCAGCTCTTGGCTGAATAATGCCTGCTCATTAACCGTTTTGCTGAGAATTTTATCGGCGTTGAGTCGAAAGAAAGTTAAGGCGGTGCGATTCGCTTGCGCTAATGCTGATAAGGCAAACAAACCCGCCGCCATCACAGGATGCAAGGGATAACAACACTCGCTCACGTCCAACAACTGCTGACCTAAATTTTTAAACAATGGCAATGGACTACACGCCGCCACTAACTGTTGTTTAGCGTTTGATTGTTGCCATTGTTGCTTACCAAATTCTGTCCACGAACGCTGCATTCCAAGCAAATGATAACCTTCACTTTCTGCGGCAGATAGCTCGATTTTAAACGCCATGAAGCGTCCAAAAATAGTATCTAAGCGATTTCTCACGGTGTCATCACAACCACTGGCATATTGCGGGAACGATTTATGTGTTAAGCCCATAAACAACGTATGCCCACGCGGTGGGCTACAGGCTTTTTCGACAAATTCTTGTAACTCAAAAATTTCTGTGACGATATTACGATACGGATTATTAATTAAATCTTCCAACGCTAAACCAAATTCATCCCACACCACCACAATCCCGCCGAATGAATGTTTTTCGGCTAAATTTTTGCTTGCTTCAAAATAAGAATTAATGAAATTATTACCGCCTTCACTGGCTGGATTAAATGGGGCATCATTACAAACCGCCTTGTGCCAGCGTTTAAATAACTCTAATGCTAACGTTTGATGCGCTATCAAGCCTTCAAGCATATCCTCAGTTTCTAAAAAATGTTCTGCCATTTGCCATTGTGATAAATCAGCTTTTGCGAGTTCAGGTGACCGGCTAACAATGGCTTCAAAACGTTTAATACACGTTTCATATTCTGTAGTCGGTAAAATCTCTGCGGGGGATAAGTTTGGATGCCGTTCTAAGGCTTCATATAAACCTTCAAATAACTTAGCGCCTAAAGACGTTGTACCTGAACCATACAACGACACCAGCAAATAAGGCTTTGCATCAACATCATCAGCAGGTAAAAAAGTATTTTTTAACTTATCCGCCAAATCCGCCGCGCCAAAATGACGCAAGCGGTCAAACAAATGGGTAAACTCACTATCGCCACACCCATCACGTAATAATTGCGCTATCACCACCGCCGTGTGACTTTTTCCAGAGCCATAACTGCCGTGTATATTTAATGCCCGTTGTTCTTGCGTGGCTTCGGGACACACCGCTTTTTGTAGGTGCGTTAATAACGTCACTGCCGCTTTTGTAGGGGCAAACTTATTGACTAAATTATGATTACTTAAACTTTGTCCGACCACAATCGCGGCGGGTGAGCCCGTGTTATTGATTTCAATAAGATCATTTAACTGCGTCATGATAAGTCCTTGTTATACCAGCCTGGTTTTAGTCGATACCCACGCAGTCACAGCGGTAGACGCTAACGGTTGCGGGTTGAAATACTGTTGATTGATACTGGCGAATTTATTGCCTTCGCTAAAAATAACGATGATAGGATGCCCGCCGTGGCTTTCGCTTAGTGCTGACCAAAAAGCTTGTTTTTCTAAAATGTCCCAACGCTCAAGCCAATATTCTGGGTGTTGAATAATTAAGCCTTGATGCTGTGAATCAAAAACTTGATCGAGGAACTGTTTACGGCAACACGGTGCAACGGGGGATTGCGTTATATCGGGTTGTTCGCCATTCCAAACGGAATAACTGGGGAATAAAGATTGTAATAGCTGTGCGAGTTTGTCTAATACTAAAAGACTTTTACTGGAAAACGCTAAATGTTGATAGCGGGTTGTAGGGGCGTGGTAATAATTTAACAGGGCGGCGATTTCTTGTTCAAGCGCGGTTTTAAGCAAGATTTCAGTCGTCATAATGCCCACCGATAGCAAAAATAAAAATGGCTTGCTCATCAAAGCGATAAACCAATCGGTCTTTTTCAGACAATCGCCGCGACCATAATCCAGTGAGCTGATGCTTAAGTGGTTCGGGTTTACCTAAACCATTGCGCGGGTCATTTCTTAGCATTTCTTTTAAAATCTGGCACAAACGCTCATGCTGTTTTTTATCTTTTTGCCTTAATGTTTCATACACTTCCCACGTTTTACCTTCAAATACCAACGATCTCATTTAATTCCTCTGTAGTCGGTTGATAGCCTGTATGTTGTTGGTGCGTCTGTTGAGATAAAGCAATTTGCTGCATTAAGGTTTTATTTTGCAAAATATAATGTGATTCTTCACGCTCTATTTCGTCAAAGTCATCTTCAACAATAATCAAGACTTCCACTTTTTTACCTTTTAAAAAAGGTAACGGTTGGCTTAAATTAAGTTGCTGCGGATTTTCAAGGGTGAGTGTTTCTTTATAGGCGTACATAGTCGGTTCTCTGTGTTAAGTGATGTCTTAAAGTCAATGCGTTTACAACCAAGTATCCTCACCGCTTTGCAATAATAACAACACAGTTTCTCTTGGGTTACAGTGTTCAGTAAATGACAAAGACTCCAAATTGACGGCATTAGTAAAACTAAAATAGTCTTTCCAGTTATGGCTTTGTTCCATGCGCCATAAATGCTTGCGTAATTCTTCGGGAGAACAGCATAAAAAGTGCGCTAACCCCGTTTTAAGGATTTCTGAAAAGTCGATGCCAGAGCGCATTTTATAGCTGTGAAAACGCATCATAGCGAGGGCGTGAATAATAATTTGGTCAGCGATTTTAGGTGAACCTAGACGAATATAGATTTGTTTATCATCATCGTCTTTGCGGATTTCGATTAATCCTAAATCAGCTAAGGGGCGATCTTCTTGAAACATGCCACGAACACCTTGCAGATTTTTATCAAGGCTAATAGCTGCCGAATCTTTAATAGCCGAATCAATTTTATTTTTTAAATCGTTCCAACTAATCCAATCTTTAGAAAGATTATTTAAGTTTCTAAAAAAACTAGCGTAAGGTTCACTTCGTTCAGAAAAACAAATTGATATGTGAATACTCCACCACGTTGATGATTTAGTTAGATTAGCATCATTACTGTCAATAGTACGAGCAAAATCCGTTAATTCATATTCGCCTGTTTTTATGTTTTCAATAAGTTGTGCTGCTAATATCCAGCCTCTAATACCTTTCACGACACCTGAGCCAGCAATAAGCTCTTTCATTATTTCTCTAATATTTGCAGTAGAAAAAACTTTTCTATTCACTTTAACCTGTCCGATTATTTTTCTTGCTTGCCATCTGGATAATGCAAAAGTTTCATTGCCTATTAATGCCATTTTTTGATTCCTTGGATTTTTATTGTTATTTTCAATGCCTAAAAAATGTAAAATATTTTGGTGTAACTTATCATCTATATAAGTTTCTAAAATATATTTCACAATCTTATCTATTAACACATTATCTAAAGCAAGTTCATCGTATATTATTTTAGTAAAACCACCGTATATATTTTTCTCTAATAACTCATTTTTAAATAAATGACCAACGCTAGTGCGTTTAAGTTGTTTGCTGTTTGTTATTTCCCAGATTCCATCGTTTTCTAATTTTCCAAATGGATAATGTGAGTTTTCGGCTTTACCTTCAAAATTAAACTTTAGAAAACACTCTTTGAAAATTCTATCAATATCATAAAAACTTAATAATTGTTCTTTTTTATGACGACACTGTGATAATGCGTAAAGTAATAAAATTGGTTTATGAACACTCCATTTTCCTTGTTCTTTATAAACTCTAACTTCTTTAAATTTTTCAAAAGTAGTGTTTTCCATACTGTCACAACATACAAATTAAACAACCATCGTCATTATCATCGTCATCATCTAAAACTGCATCCATTAAGTTTTTAGATTTTTTAATTTTATTATTACTTGACTCGAATCTTTCTTTTATATCATCCTTACGCGCAAATACTTCATCTAAGGATTCGCCATTTGTCCATGTATAGCGTTTTCCTGTTTTTTCATCTGTTTTTTCATAGGCTTTTGCCGCTTCAAATAATTCTGGATGATTTTCTTGTAAACCAATCCATTCAATTTTCTTTTGATAAAAACAAAAATAACAACCTGAACGACTACGCCACTCGTAGTATTTAGGCAATCCTAGTCCAGATTCATTGAGAATATTAATAATGTCATCTCTAACTAATCCATCTTCTTTAAATGGAAAACAGGTTGTTATAGTAGGTTTACTGGATAAATAACCTTCTCGTTGTGGTTCATCGGCACGAATTCCCACATAACTAATTACATCATCATCGCCAGCAAATTGCTCAAATGGTTTTAGTTTTAAATTAATCGTACACCAGCGTTGCTGAGCTGAGGGTAAATAATTAGTATGTAATTTCAAATAATAATCAAAATCCCGCCCCGCATTAATTCGAATTATCTTCTTACCTAAATAATCCTCCATCAAATCAACAAACTCTAAAGTTTCAGGTAATTCCGCGCCCGTATCGGCAAAGAAATATTCCATATCGGGAATTTTATCGCGCATATATATCGCTAAAGCCGCGCTGTCTTTGCCGCCTGAAATACCTAATAAATGTCGAACTGGTTTTTGATTATT
>QYQN01000070.1 GCA_007280895.1 Methylococcaceae bacterium | reverse complement strand
TCCTTATGGTGTTTTACTACGGCTTCTTTTCCTATCCAATTCAATGTTGGCATGACTATTCACTCATTCCTGCGTGGTTAAAAATCTAGCTGCGTAACGCCGGCTTCATAGATTAGCAAATGGTTCTCAGCCAGGAAACGGACAAACAACATCCGATGCCATTGCTCATAGGTCGTTTCTTGTACTAAATGTTCAATGCTTTGTTCAGCATTAGCTTGCCAACTATCATCAAGCTGACGACCATGTGCCCTGAGTTTATTGGATTGCTGCCGCCTGTCCTCCGTTAAATGCTCACCTAACTTGTTGACACCCACTGAGAGTCACTCTAAAGCAGTTTTAGCAGCTGTCTCAGCCACATTGCGGGCTTTGATTAAACTCATCTTATTCTTAATTTTGAACCACGCATGAACACCACTTAACTCGAATAAAAAGCTTTTAAATTCGTGTCTATTCGTGTTCATTCGTGGTTTTTGTTTTATTGGCTTCGTTTGATTAATCACTTCTCACCCTGCTTCAATAACTAATATTTACTAAACACTCAAATAAAAAGCTCTTTATTCGAGTCTATTTGTATTCATTCGTGGTTCAAATATCAGCTAAATTACCTTTGTTTTCCAGCCAAGCTTTTCTATCTTGAGAACGTTTTTTTGCTAATAACAAATCTAGCTGCATGGTCGTATCGTCGTTAGCTTCTATGGTTAATTGCACCAAACGTCGAGTATCTGGATTCATGGTGGTTTCGCGTAATTGTGATGGATTCATTTCACCTAAGCCTTTAAAACGCTGGACATTAATTTGTCCTTTTAATTTTTCAGCCTTAATTCTATCCAATACGCCTAAACGCTCAGCTTCATCTAAGGCATAAAAGACTTGTTTACCAATATCAATTCGATACAACGGCGGCATTGCGACAAAGACATGACCGGCGGTAACTAGGGCTCTAAAATGTTGATAAAACAAGGCACAAATTAAAGTAGCAATATGATTTCCATCCGAATCTGCATCCGCCAAGATACAGACTTTGCCATAACGCAGGTGTTGTAAATCATCTGAACCCGGTTCTATTCCTAATGCCACGGCTATATCATGCACCTCTTGGGACGCCATCACTTGCGAAGAATCCACTTCCCAAGTGTTCAAAATTTTTCCGCGCAACGGCATAATGGCTTGAAAATCACGCTCACGGGCTTGCTTAGCTGAGCCACCTGCCGAATCACCCTCCACCAAAAATAATTCTGTACGACTAAGATCTTGCGCGGAACAATCGGCTAATTTTCCTGGCAATGCGGGGCCTGTGGTTAATTTCTTACGGATGATTTTTTTATTTGAACGTAGCCGTTTTTGCGCACTAGAAATGATTACCTCGGCTATTTTTTCGCCCTCAACAGGGTGCTGATTTAACCATAGGCTAAAACTGTCTTTTACTACACCAGAAATAAAGGTCACGCACTCGCGTGAACTTAACCGTTCTTTAGTTTGTCCTGAAAACTGTGGATCGGCTAATTTAACTGATAACACGTAATGGCAATGTTCCCAGACATCTTCTGGAGCAATTTTTACTCCGCGCGGCAGGCAATTTCTTAACTCACAAAATTCACGAATGGCCTCGGTTAAACCGGCACGCAAGCCATTTACATGAGTGCCACCTTGCGCGGTGGGAACTAAATTTACATAACTTTCAGCAATCATTTCTTGGACATGCTCAACTGTCCAGACCACGCCCCAAGTTACCGCTTCGTGGGTTGTTTCTGAGTTCCCTAAAAAAGGCTGCTCTGGAACAAAGTCTAACGCGCCCAAATTATCTACTAAATATTCTTTTAAACCATCTTGGTAATACCAAACAAAATTTTCTTCCGTTTGTTCAACCTGTAAGCTAATTTTTAAACCCGAACACAGTACAGCTTTGGCGCGTAAGTTATGCTTTAATTTTGATACGGAGATTTTATTGGAATCAAAATATTTTTCATTCGGCCAAAACTTAACGGAGGTGCCGGTATTTTTTTTGCCCACGACACCCGTTTCATGTAAGTCTAGTTGCTTATCGCCATCAGCAAATTCAATACGATAAAGTTTGCCGTTGCGCTTAACTTCAACCTCTAATTTAGCGGACAAAGCATTCACCACCGACACGCCTACGCCATGTAACCCTCCCGAAAACTGATAGTTTTTATTAGAAAATTTACCTCCTGCGTGTAATTGCGTAAGAATCACCTCAACGCCAGGAATGCCTTGCTCTGGATGAATATCCACGGGCATACCACGACCATTGTCAATCACCTGCACCGCGCCGTCTTTACTTAAAATAACATCGATGCAATCAGCATGTCCTGCTAAGGCTTCATCAACACTGTTATCAACCACTTCTTGCACTAAATGATTGGGGCGCGAAGTGTCTGTATACATGCCAGGACGCTTACGTACTGGTTCCAAGCCACTTAATACTTCAATTGCTGCGGCGTTATAATCGTTACTCATGCTAAATATTTAAGGTAAATGTAAAGGATTAATAAATCAAGCTGAACGCTAAGTCACTTGTTTAGGGGATAATTGAGTGTTTCCATGCACGCCTACCATTTGGCTATCCACTAAGACGGGACGGCGTGCATAAGTTATCACGAGTAGGGAGCACGCTTTGCTGGCAGCTAAAGCAATGAGATCAGGGTAGGATCGCAGGCTCATGGCGAAGCACTTTAATGTACTCACCTTCTGCTTCGCGCGTTGACCCGACCACAATACGCTGGTTGCCGTGTGCATTTTCTTCTACTACACCAGCCACTTCAATCCATTCACCAGCGCGTGCTTGACCTGTATAGGTTGCGGTAAAACAAATCACTACGCTGATCTCAGCGGAAGCAATCAGCCATTCAGCTGGATTATCAAACGCATAATCATCGTTAATTACCTGTGCTTGTAAGCACACTGTGCGTATTTTTTTATAACCCAAGCCAAGGTCACGGGGCTTTTCGACCAAGAGATTGAGATCAAACTTTCTATTATTAACGACTGCTTTATTAATTTTGCGCTGCTCATGCCAGATATAGTCTGACAAGCATAAGCTAGTGCTGCGCCGTGTATACGCGTCTAGCCAATCTTGAGCGCTTAACGCAGACAACCGCTCTTCAGTTATCAATTGTGCTACCTGTACACGAACTTGCTGAAAAATAGTGCGTCCATAACAGACGAGATCAATATCAGAAGCAGCATTATGCACCCCCACTAAAATTGAACCCGTAATGCCCAGTAAGGATAACTCAATGCCTGTTGCTTGCAATAACGCACACAAGGTATGCACATCAGCCTCCACCTGATCGCAAGGCGCACGCTGCACTAAGCGCTGCAAACTGGGTTTAGGTTGATAATGCTTAATGACTTTAGCACTTGGTACAGCGTGTACTTGTGCATCTAACTGCGCTGAGTAATAAAGATACTCGGGGTAATGGCTCTGTAAAAACCTATTTGCTTGCTGCGTAGGGTATTTTTTCCATCCGAACGTGGGCTCTTTTACATAACGCAAAAAACACAGCAGCTTATTTTGCTCAGGTGCTGCGGGAATTAACGCAAACAATAAGCCCTCGTCGGTTTCAATAAAATCTTTTGCGGAAAAAGTCATGACTGAAGCATTACTTTATGGGCTGTTACAGACTTGTCTCTATTTGCTGACCATAATGACGCTCAATGTAACGCTCAACAATGGCTTGAAATTCTTCGGCAATATGATCGCCTTTTAAGGTCACCGTTTTTTCACCGTCTTCATAAACGGGCGCGACGGGTACTTCACCTGTACCGGGCAAACTGATACCAATATTGGCACTTTTACTCTCACCTGGCCCATTGACCACACAGCCCATCACTGCTACCTCCATGGCTTCTACGCCTGGATATTGATCACGCCACACTGGCATTTGATCGCGTAAATAGCTTTGAATATCCATCGCTAATTTTTGAAAATAATCGCTGGTGGTGCGCCCACAGCCAGGACATGAAATCACCATCGGCGTAAACGAACGGAAGCCCATTGTTTGCAGAATTTCTTGCCCAACAATGACCTCTTGTGTTCTTGACGCACCTGGCTCTGGGGTAAGTGAAATTCGAATTGTATCGCCAATGCCTTGTTGCATCAGCACAGATAAAGCAGCCGCTGACGAAACCATGCCTTTTGAACCCATGCCCGCTTCCGTTAAGCCCAAGTGCAAAGCATAATTACAGCGACTTGCTAAATCTTCATAAATAGCAATTAATTCTTGTACATTACTGATTTTACAAGAAAGTATAATTTTATCCTTACCCAAGCCCAGCTCTTCAGCTTTGGCTGCACTTTCTAACGCAGACATAACAATCGCTTTACGAGTGATGGCCGCCAATGGCTCCGGCGTTGCTAAAGCACGATTTTCATCCAATAAACGCATTAACACCGCTTGATCTAAACTGCCTCCATTGACACCAATCCTGACTGGCTTATTGTAGCGACAAGCAAATTCAATCATTTGCTGAAATTGGGGATCACGACTTTTACCGCGCCCAACATTACCAGGATTAATACGATATTTATCTAAGGCTTCTGCACATTCTGGATACTTCTCAAGTAAACGATGGCCATTAAAATGGAAATCGCCAATAATTGGCACCACACAATTTTGTTGGATTAATTGATTACGAATCTCAGCAACCGCGCTGGCCGCCTCTTCTGAATTTACGGTAATTCGCACCAGTTCTGACCCAGCCGCTGCAAGTTCGATGATTTGCTTAACTGTTCCAGCAACATCGGCTGTATCAGTGTTCGTCATTGATTGCACCACAATTGGTGCCCCACCACCTACTTTGACATGACCAACCAAAACGGGATGGGTGATTTTTCTTACCGACATTGACATAATTTAGCTTCCTAAAAAAAGGTTTTAATTGCACAAATTATACGCGAATGCGTTGCTTTAACATAAAATAAGCAAGATGAATTCAGCAATTCTCATTATGCAATAATCCTCAATATGGCTCTTGCAGTCAGCACGGAGTCTACTGGCTTTGAACACCTTCATTAAAGCTCGGTGCCGTGGTGTCCTTAAGTTTGTGAAGTTGAGTTATAGTGGCCGGGGGCTTTGCCTGCACTCCGCGCGTCATAGCTTATTCAGGCAGCAATCCTTAACCACATTTACACCTTTATGTTTTTCTCATGACTGATTACACACCTTCTTCATCTCGCATTATTCCAGCAAGCCAAGCCAATGCCATAGCGCTTGCTGTAGAAAAATTAGCACTCGGGCAATTGGTCGCCTTTCCCACGGAAACGGTTTATGGCTTAGGTGCTGATGCAGCGAATCCACAGGCAGTACAGCAGATTTTTGCGGCAAAAGGTCGCCCCGCTAAGCACCCATTAATCGTCCATATTAAACATCAAACCGCTTTAACCGATTGGGCTGAACAAATACCTGACTCGGCGTATCGCTTAGCCGAGCAGTTTTGGCCAGGCCCCCTCACCTTAGTATTAAAAAAACACGCCAGAGTTCCCTTAGAAGTTACTGGTGGACAAGCCACGGTCGCCTTAAGAATGCCCAATCATCCTATTGCTCTCGCCTTATTACAGCACTTTGATGGTGGCATTGCAGCACCGTCAGCAAATCGTTATTGCCGCATTAGCCCAACACAAGCACTGCATGTTGAAGAAGAACTGGGGGATAAGCTTGCGTTAATTTTAGACGGAGGAACCTGTCACGTTGGCTTAGAATCAACTATTTTAGACTTAAGCAGCGCTCAGCCAACCTTGCTTAGACCTGGTCACATTAGCACTGAAGCACTTGCCCAGTTTTTGCACACAGACATACTTCAGCCAACGCATTCAAGTCCACAAGCACCTGGCATGATGGCTGTTCACTACGCGCCCCGCACCCCTACCTATCTGTGCAGCCAAGCAAACTTACCCGCCACCATTGAAAAATACCTAGCCTTAGGACAACAACTGGGCTTATTGGCTTATCATTCAGTGCCCGCCCGCGCCTCAGTGCAGCTCATCGCCATGCCTACCACGGCTGAACATTACGCCCGCGCACTGTATGCCTCTTTAAGACGCGCCGACGCGCTTCAGTTAACGATGATTTTGGTTGAACAACCGCCTCGCACAGCCAATTGGCAAGCAATTAATGATAGATTAGACAAAGCTACACGGTTGGAAAGTTAAGATTTTTTGACTGCCAACTCAAGATTCAACAACGCAGAAATGCAAGCAGGGCATAGCGACAGGTGGGTTACAGATTCAGTTAAAGTAAACATCAGGTGAAATTTTACACACGACGACTGTAGATCCCGCATTCATTATGAGGAAAAATTTAGAGTTTTTTGACCAAGTATTTAATTTTCTTTTTGAATGCGTTATAAAACCAGTATTTATGTAAGTTAATTTTAGGAGAACATGATGATTTTTAAAATTCTTAAGCTGTTATTTATGGCTGCGTTGTTGCTTGTTTCAGGGTTTAGTTACGCGGCAACGACACTTGTGGCGGTTGCGTCAAATTTTACTAAACCCATGACTGACATTGCTGCTGAATTTAAAAAAACCACCGGACACATTGCACAGTTATCCTTTGGTTCGTCAGGAAAATTTGTTTCACAGCTTGAAAATGGCGCACCATTTGATGTCTTCTTAGCCGCTGATGAACACGTTCCCCTTAACTTGGAGCGCACTGGATTGGCGGTTGCAACCAGCCATTTTACTTATGCAATAGGAAAATTGGTGTTATGGTCAAGTGTGGCAAATTATGTGGATGACCAGGGCACAATTTTAGCAAAAGGCGGCTTTCAGCATATCGCGTTGGCTGACCCAAAATTAGCACCTTATGGCGCTGCGGCGCTTGAAGTTATAAAAAATAAAAACCTGCTCGATACATTACAACCGTTATTTGTACTAGGTGAAAACATCTCCCAAACCCATCAATTTGTTAGTACAGGCAATGCTGAGTTAGGCTTCGTGGCTCTATCACAAGTGAGTGAAAATGGCAAAATCACCAGCGGTTCAGGGTGGCTTGTGCCGCAAACTCTTTATGCTCCCATTAAGCAAAATGCGGTTTTATTAGCATTAGGTGCGGCAAATCCAGCCGCAAAAGCGTTGCTCGCTTATTTAACATCAGCCCCAGCAAAAGCCATTATTAAAAAATACGGCTATGATTTACCGAACTGATTATGCTCACAGCTGCTGATTTCGCTACCCTGTTATTGACCTTTAACGTTGCCAGTTTGGCTACGATGTTTATGTTGTTATTCGGCACGCCCTTGGCATGGTGGTTAGCACGGACGCAGTCAAGATGGCGCGGCATTATTAATGCTGTGGTTGCTTTGCCACTGGTTTTACCGCCAACAGTGTTAGGCTTTTATTTGCTCGTCTTCTTAGGTAAAAACGGGCTGGTCGGCGAATTTACCACCTGGCTTGGCATTGGCACCTTGCCTTTTACCTTTGCTGGCTTGGTCGTGGCGTCGGTTTTATATTCGCTGCCCTTTGTGGTGCAACCCTTACACACAGCTTTTTTAAGCATTGGACAACAACCGCTTGAAGCCGCTGCAAGCTTACGCGCAAGTCCTCTTGATACGTTTTTTAGCGTGGTGTTACCGCAATCAAAAGCTGGATTTTTAACCGCTACTATTTTAGGTTTTGCGCATACCGTTGGTGAATTTGGCGTGGTGTTGATGGTGGGCGGTAACATTCCTGATAAAACGCGCGTGGTTTCAGTGCAAATTTATAACCACGTTGAAGCTTTAGAATATACCCAAGCTCATTGGCTTGCTGGTGGCTTGCTGGGATTTTCTTTTACCGTGCTGTTCATTCTTTACAGCGTTTTAAACACCACTCCCCACGTTAAATGAACAACACACCCGCCTTGATTACCGCTTGCATCACCCATTACTACAAGGAGTTTCACTTATCCGTGGAGTTACACTTGCCAAATGCTGGAATCACCGTGTTATTTGGCCCTTCAGGTTCGGGCAAAACCACCTTACTCCGCTGCATTGCAGGTTTAGAACACGCCCAACAGGGTGTAATAAAAATTAATGGCGACGTTTGGCAAGATAGTGCTGCGGGGGTCTTTTTACCTACGTATCAACGTCCACTTGGGTATGTGTTTCAGGAAGCAAATTTGTTTTCACATTTAACTGTGCGTGAAAATTTAAATTTTGGTTTGAAACGGCTTAAAGCAAAATCTGACACACCTGAATATCATCATATTTTGGATTTATTAGGCATTCGGCAGTTGCTGGACAGAATGCCTGCACGTTTATCAGGTGGTGAAAAACAACGCGTCGCTATTGCCCGCGCTTTAGTTTTGCAGCCTTGTTGTTTATTAATGGATGAACCACTTGCTGCCTTAGATTTCAAACGCAAACAAGAAATTTTGCCCTTTTTACGTCGTTTAAATCAGGAATTAACGATTCCTATTTTATACGTTACTCATGCCCAGCAGGAAGTCGCGCAACTCGCCGATTATTTAGTCGTGTTGGAGGCGGGAAAAGTTCAAGCATCTGGCTTCTTATCAGATACCTTGAGCCGTGTAGATTTGCCTCTGGCGCAAGACCGCGACGCAAGCACTGTTTGGAATACCACCTTACTTGAACATGAAACAGAGTTTCATTTAACGCGCGTAGCCTTTGCAGGTGGCACGCTGAGCTTACCAGCTCTTACTGCAAAAATTGGCACACCCTTGCGCGTACAAATTTATGCACGTGATGTCAGTATTGTTTTGGAAGTGCCTTTAGCCACGAGTATTCTCAACGTGTTACCCGCGTTAATTACGGATATTGCAGACGGCGAACGTGGACAAAGTATTGTGCAATTACGCGTTGGACAGGAAGTCTTGTTAGCACATATCACGCGTAAATCAGTGTTAATGTTAATGCTGAGCATCGGCAACACTGTTTTTGTACAAATTAAAGGTATGTCGATGTTAAATTGAGACGACCACGCTCATTATACGCGACACCAACTTTAGAACAGGGCACATTGCTAGGCTTAACCGTTCGCGCTGAGCTTGGCAACGGGTGGAGGGGTTAGCCGTGCAGGGTTTGAGCATTCGACAGACTCATGACCACCATGAACGGCTTAAGCTTTAACGGTGTTCCACTTTAAATTCGTCGCCCAATAAGCTATAGATATTAGCCCTTTATTCCGCCTTGAGTTAACGACGCCGGATCTAATAATCGACTTAATTCTGCCAAACTTATGTCAGTCATTTCAGCCGCCACGTCAAGAATAGGACGTCCTTGTTGATATGCTGCTTTAGCAATTTCAGCGGCTTTTGCATACCCTATAAGTGGATTTAACGCGGTCACTAAGATTGGATTTTTAGCAAGTGCTTGCTGTAAATGCGCTTCGTTAACAGTAAATCCTGCAATGGCTTTATCTGCTAAAACCGTACTTGCCTGACTTAATAACGCAATACTTTGTAAGATGTTATGAGCGATAACGGGCAACATGACATTAAGTTGAAAACTGCCCGATTGACCAGCAAGAGTTATGGTTGTGTCATTACCAATTACCTGTGCAGCCACCATTGCAACGGCTTCAGGAATAACAGGATTGACTTTACCGGGCATAATGCTGCTTCCTGGCTGAAGGGCTGGTAACACAATTTCACCCAAGCCTGCTAACGGCCCTGAATTCATCCAGCGTAAATCGTTGGCAATTTTCATTAAACTCACGGCAATGACTTTTAATTGTCCAGATAGCTCAACCATTGCATCTTGCGAGCCTAAGCTTTCAAAAAAATTATCATTGGGCGAAAACATTAGGCCTGTCTCAAGGGTTAACGCCTCTGCAAATTTTTGAGCAAACTCTGGATGGGCATTAATGCCAGTACCTACCGCAGTTCCGCCTTGCGCTAATTTATATAAACGCGGCATGGTAGAATTGATTCGATCAATGCCATTACGAATTTGTAATGCCCAGCCACTTAGCTCTTGACTCATACGAATTGGCATCGCATCCATTAAATGCGTGCGACCGGTTTTTATCACATCAACTACGTCAGCTGCTTTGTTTTCAATCGTTTCGGCTAAATGCACCAACGCAGGAATTAATGTTAATTGACTTTCTACCACTGCACTCACATGCAATGCAGTAGGAATAACATCATTACTACTTTGACCACAATTAACGTGGTCATTAGCACTCACCGGCTGACCAATTAATTCTGAGGCTAATTGCGCAATCACTTCATTCAAGTTCATATTGGTACTGGTACCCGAACCTGTTTGAAATATATCCACGGGAAACTGCTCTTCGTACTGATTTTCAGTAATACACTGAGCGGCTTCAATAATCGCATTACCAATCGCTGGATCTAATTCACCCAGCTCCACGTTAACCGCAGCAGCTATTTTTTTAATTAAGGCAATGGTGCGTATAAATTCCATGGGCATGGTTAGTCCACTAATTGGAAAATTATTAATTGCACGCTGCGTTTGTGCACCATACAAAGCATCTGAAGGGACATTTAATTCACCCATGCTATCTTTTTCTATTCGAAATTCTTCAATCATTTTTTAATGCCTCTATAAATGCAAAGAGCTTTGCTTGGTCAAACGGCCAAACTAAAGCAGTGTGTGTGTCAGGATGGTATACAACAGGAATTTGCGTAGCATAAGCATGTTGCCAATGTTCATGTTCATGTTCTGCTATATCAATAGTAGTAAAAACCACGCACTTGTCTACCGCGCAGATCGTCGCTATTATTTCATGCGCCTGTTCGCAGAGATGGCAAGCTGCCGTGCCTAATATAAAAAAGGGTGTTTTCATGACGGATGAGTTAATTTATCCAGAGTGCTGAGAACAAACATGGCAACGAGAAAGTGAGGATAACATAAACCATGCCCACCTATTGTACTCTGGCGTGTAGTGGTATTATTCATCATAATGGTTAATCGCTAAAGGGGCTGATTACAGTGAGAAATGTGGCGACGTTTATCATCATGGATACCATTTAGTATAGTACCGTGCCCTCACACTTTTCATAATTGTTAAGCAAAAAAAAACGTTATCATATCAATTCAACCTGTTTCCACTGCTAAATTTAGAAACTAACTTAATGTCTTGTTGATTAGGTAATACGCTACAATTAGACTGATATTTAAATACTTAGATTCAACCAAAAATAACGTCCATTAAATGCTACTATAGGCACTTAAAACTTATTTTTCTCTGCACCCTAAGCATAAAAAAACAACCATGATCAACTTAACAGAATTACTCCTCGATCCAGATTTTATAGACAATGTGCCCTTTAAAATCATTCAATATCAAGCTACTGACGTGATTCTTGCAGAAAATGAAACATCTCAAGAAGTTTTTTTTATTTTAAATGGCTTTGTTCAAGTTAGCCTTCTTATTAATGATGAACAAGGACGCTTATTACATAACTTAGCTCGCTTGGCAAAAAATGATATTTTTGGGGAGTTGTCTATGTTTGATGGCGAACCACGCAGTGCAGAAGTCATTGCTTGCATTCAATGTGAAATCGCTAAAGTGGACGGTAAAGCTATGCTTAATTTTATGGAAAAATTTCCTGATCGCGGTTATTTTATCTTGCGTGAAATGTATATGAATTTGATTACTAGAATGCGTAAGAGCAATATCAGAACCAAAGAAGTGCTGGATTTATTTTTGCAAAAACGCAGTTAAATTTTTTTAAAAACATTACCTGACATAAGCGTGAGAAGCGGCTTTTCACCGCCCCCCCCCTAGCTCATTACCCATCAAGCAGCAAATGGATGCTCCATAATTATGGTTTCATCTCGATCTGGACCAGTTGATAAAATAGTTACTTTTACCCCAACAAGCTCTTCAATACGAGCAATGTACGCTTTTGCATTGTCTGGTAATGCTGAAAAATCCGTCACACCTGCTGTTATTTCACTCCAACCTGGCAAATATTCAATAATCGCTTCGCAGTGCTCATATTGATCTGCACCTAAAGGAGCGGTCGTAGTTAACTGCCCATATAAACGGTATGCGGTACAAATACCTAACATTTCTAAGCCATCTAAAACATCAAGCTTAGTTAAACAGAGTCCACTTACGCTATTTAGTTTTGCTGATTTACGCATTGCCACCGCATCAAACCAGCCCGTGCGTCTTTTTCTACCGGTCGTCGCGCCAAACTCAAAACCTTTAGCACTTAAATGCTCACCTGCAGCATCATGTAATTCACTTGGAAAAGGGCCGTTTCCTACTCGGGTGGAATACGCTTTTGTTATCCCTAAGACATAATCAAAATCAAGCAATCCTAATCCAGAACCAGTTGCTGCGCCACCTGCGGTGGTATTTGATGAAGTTACATAAGGAAACGTTCCGTGATCAATATCTAATAAGGCACCTTGAGCACCTTCAAATAATATATTTTGTCCTTCAGCATGATAACGATATAAAAGCTCACTGACATCACATAACATCGGCTTAATAAGCTCTGCATAAGCCATGGTTTCATCATATATTGTCTGAAAATCAACAGCTTCCGCGTGATAGTATTCAGTTAACATAAAATTATGATAATCCACTAATTCTTTTAGTTTCTCTGCGAATAGCTCGGCATTAAACAAATCTCCGGCACGTAATCCACGTCGCCCTACTTTGTCTTCATAAGCGGGACCTATGCCACGTCCAGTTGTGCCTATCGCTTTTTTTCCACGCGCTTTTTCTCTTGCCTGATCAATTGCCACATGAACAGGTAAAATTAAGGTACACGCTTCACTGATTAACAACCGATTTTTAACATGTATGCCTGCTTTTTCCAGAATCTCTATTTCATCCAGCAGGGCTTTAGGAGATAACACTACGCCATTACCAATCAAACAGTGCACATTTTCTCTAAGAATGCCTGATGGAATTAAATGCAATACGGTTTTTTCACCTTTAATCACCAAGGTATGTCCAGCATTATGGCCACCTTGAAAACGCACCACTGCGTGTGCTTGTTCCGTTAATAAATCAACAAGCTTACCTTTACCTTCGTCACCCCATTGAGTGCCGATTACAATCACCCGTTTTCCCATTTTGGTTTCCATAATAATACGCATCTACATTAAAGGTTTAACAACCCACTTTTGGTTTTCTTTTTCCAGCGTTGCCGTGCACGCTAATTCTTTTGCACCGCCTATTTGCTCAGGCAATTGCTGAACAACACGGCGACCTTGCGCACGCAAATCTCTAATATGTTCATGCAAACTTTGCTCATCAAGCCATGGCGCAAAAATAGCTTCGCGAGTCTCGGTTTGAACAACCTGCTTACTTAAGGTCGATAATTGTTTTAAATCTGCACTAAAACCTGTTGCAGGTCGTTCTCGTCCAAACACCGCGCCTATATTATCATATCGACCACCGCGTGCTATTTCACGTCCCATGGAAGGGACAAACGCGGCAAAAATAATACCCGTGTGATAATGATAGCCACGCAATTCAGCCAAATCGAAGCTGACTATTAAATTAGGAAAACGTGCAGTCAATTGCTTAGCTAATAACTGTAAATCCGCTAGGGCTTGCTTTACTTTTGGGAACGTGTCATTAAAAATTTGCGCAGCTTTTGCAAGGACATCGTCCCCTCCATTTAACTCTGGCAATGCTAATAATAAGGTTTTTTCTGCGGTATTAATGGGTAATTGGTCAATAAAGATAAGCAATTCTGGTTTAGCTTTACGCTGCAAAATTTCAAATAATTCTGCTTCTTGGATACTCGTTAAGTTTATTTGCTGAGTCAATGCCCGATAAATGCCAACATGACCTAAATCAAGATGCACATTTTGTACGCCGCTGATTGCTAACATTTCTAACATTAAACTTACGATTTCAAGATCACTCGCTAAACCATGATGACCGTATAATTCGGCGCCAATTTGCATGGGACTACGATTCTTTTCTAAGGGATTACCGCGCGTGTGTAACACTGTACCCACGTAACATAAGCGCGTTGGCCAATCATATTTAAGATTATGTGCATCAATTCTTGCCACTTGGGGGGTCATATCTGCACGTATCCCCAATAATTCACCACTGATTTGATCGGTCAATTTAAAGGTTTGCAAATCAAGATCATGCCCAGCGCCAATTAATAATGAATTAACATAATCTATAAATGGAGGAATGACTAAGTCATACCCCCAGCACTCAAACACTGATAATAAGGTGTGCCGCAAATGTTCTAAATGTTTGGCATCTGCAGGTAATAATTCTTCAATACCTTCTGGTAAAAGCCACGATTTTTTTGCTGAAACAAGGTGTTGCATTTTGATTATCCACTCAAACAAAACGCCCCATAAATGGAGCGTCTTTGGTAAAACTTAAATTATAAAGCGAAATGATGATTTATTTTTGCTTTTTAAAATATTGAAAAAACTCAGAATCAGCATCAAACATAATCATACTTGAACTGCCAAAAGTCTTTTTATATGCACTTAAACTACGATAAAAATTATAAAATTCACTATCTTGGCTATAGGCGTTGGCATAAATTTCTGCTGCACTTGCATCACCTTCACCGCGTAACTTTTCTGCTTCACGGTAAGCATTCGCTAAGGTCACCACACGTTGACGATCCGCATCGGCGCGAATTCTCTCTGCGGCTTCTGCACCCTGTGAACGGAACTCACGCGCGACGCGCTCACGCTCTGCTTCCATACGACTGAACACCGAAGCACTGACTTCTTCTGGTAAGTCGATACGCATAACCTGCACATCTAAAATATCCATGCCTAAACTTGCTGCAATCTGTTTTGAGTTTTTTATTAAAATCTCTCTGATTGCACTGCGATCTGTAGACACCAATTGCTTAATATTACGCTTGCTAAATTCACTACGAAAAGCGTCTTTAATAATCTGATCTAAGCGTAAATTAGCTTGATCTGTATCACCAGCAACAACGGTATAAAATTTTGTCACATCGCCAATGCGCCATTTTACAAATGAATCCACGATAACGTTTTTCTTTTCAGCAGTTAAAAAACGCTCAGGACGTGAATCCATAGTTTGTATGCGGGCATCAAATAATTTGATGTTGTTAATTAAAGGCAATTTAAAGTGTAGTCCTGGTGCATAATCGCTTTTGACAATTTCACCTAGTCTAAATTTAATAGCTTTTTCCGTTTCATAAACTGTAAAGGTGCTCATCATTAAGATGACAACCAATACACTCACTGCTCCGAGTATAATTTTATTTTGTGTCATTAGCGCCCCCTAGAATCACGGCTACGACTTGAAGCTCGTTCAATGTTATGCTCTTCACCCGAAGCAACTTGCGGAATAGTGACATGATTTAAACCTTCGTTAGCGTTAACCGCCCCTACATTGTTATTTCCAGCGGCTTGTTTATATTCTACTAATTTATCCAAGGGCAAATACATCATGTTATTGCCACCTTTTACGTCTACCATCACTTTACTTGTTTCAGATAACACGGCTTCAATGGATTCTATGTACATCCGTTTACGGGTAATTTCAGGAGCTTTTTTATATTCTGCATAAAGCTTTGTAAAACGAACGGTATCCCCTTCTGCTTGGGCAAGAATCTGTTCTTTGTAACCTTCTGCTTCCTGTAATTTTCTTGCTGCTGCACCACGCGCTTTAGGCACGACATCGTTGGAATAGGCTTCAGCTTCGTTAATTAAGCGTTGCTCATCTTCCCGCGCTTTAATTGCATCAGCAAAGGCATTTTGAACTTGTTCTGGTGGCTGAGCATCTTGTAAATTCACGCTGGTAACTTGCACACCGGATTGATAACTGTCCATCACATCTTGGATTTCTTTTTTTATCTGCGTCACAATTTCACTGCGTCCCTCAGTTAATACGAAATCCATAGTGCTTCCACCGATAACACCACGCTGCGCACTTTCTGTGACTTGTTTTAAAGTGGCTGCTGGATTCACAATGTTAAACAAAAACTGTTTCGCATCTTTAACTTGATACTGTACGGCTAAACGAACATCAACATAGTTTTCATCTTTAGTTAACATTAAGGCTTCTTTTGGAACTGAACCTTTAAATTGCTCACTTCCTCCGCTGCGATAGCCCACCTCTATAAACCGCTGCTGTTTAACATTGACAAGATCAACACGTTCAAACGGTGCTGGAATATGCCAATGTAAACCTGATTGAGTAATACCTATATACTGACCAAAACGGGTTTCAACACCATGATTCCCTTCATCAACAATATAAAAGCCACTGGCTCCCCATAAGACAAAAGCCACACCAGCACCAATAATTGATAAACTTTTCATTGGCCTACCTGATGAGGGCTGCTCTGAAGAAGAGCCTCCACCACCTGTGCCTGCGAATAAATTAGTTAATTTTTCTTGTATAGAACGTATTGCTTCATCAAGATCAGGGGGGCTATTTTGATCTCCCCGACCACTCCAAGGGTCTTTTTTATCGCCGCCAGGCTCATTCCAGGACATACACAACTCCGTATTGGATTATTAATTAGCTAATGGGTTAGGGTAAACAAGGGACTTATAAACGTAACCACATAAAATAAGGTTAAAAACTATGCGTATTCTATCGTAAATCACACAATTCTGATTGCTAAACAGCCCCGCTTTTTCAAAAAACTACCTCAACAGTGCTTTTATTGCTCTTTTTAGACAAGCTCAACTGCCTTAACACCTTTCAGTAATCCTAAATATTTGACATCAATTTCAATCACTAACTCACTTGTTCCCTGCTCATCAATATGCTCCTCAATTATATTTGCGCAAGTAAATAATCGTGCACGAATATCACCTTGACTGGCCTCAATAAAGCAATGACGCTTGACTTGTGTGGTGGCAAAAAGTTCTGACAAGGCTTGTAAAAGCAACTCACAGCCCGCGCCTGTTTGCGCTGATAACCACACTCGCCTAGGTTTGCCCTGTTCATCTCGGTCGATATGAGGCTGCATAGTGTCGAGCAAATCGATTTTATTAAAGACTTCTAATTGCTTAACGTTATCTGCTTTAATATCAGTAAGCACCTGATTGACCTGCACCATAATTTCATCGCGATCTTCACTGCACGCATCAACAACATGCAGTAATAAATCTGCTTCGCTGGCCTCTTGCAACGTGGACTTAAAAGCGGCAACTAATTCATGCGGCAAATGGCGGATAAAACCGACGGTATCTGCTAGCACCAATTCATGCTTAGTGGTCATAGAAATACTCCGTAGCGTTGGGTCTAACGTCGCAAATAATTGATCGGCAGCGTAAGTTTCCGCTCCCGTTAATTGATTAAACAAGGTTGATTTCCCAGCATTGGTATACCCGACTAAGGATACCGTGGGTATTTCAGCTTTCTTCCGCTTACTACGACCTTGGTGACGCTGCTTATCTACTTTATCAAGACGTTGTTGAATTTGTTTGATACGCAAGCTTAATAAACGCCTATCCGTTTCTAACTGTGTTTCTCCAGGACCGCGCAGACCAATACCTCCTTTTTGCCGCTCAAGATGTGTCCAGCCTCGCACTAAACGCGTTGATAGATGCTTTAATTGTGCTAACTCTACTTGCAATTTCCCCTCAAAGGATTGTGCTCGTTGCGCAAAGATATCTAAAATCAAGCCATTTCTATCAACCACTCGCACCCCTAGAAAGCCTTCTAAATTTCTTTCCTGACTGGGTGTTAATGAATGATTAAATAAAACCACTTCAGCCTGACAGGCTTCTACTACAGCCTTAAGCTCGTCTAACTTGCCTTTACCTACAAAATATTTTGGATCCGGTCGCTGCCGCGAACCCGTCACAACTTGCACTGGATCTGTACCTGCAGATTTGGCAAGCTCTTTAAGCTCTGAAAGGTCTTCTTGGTTAGCATAAAAATTTAAATGAACAAGGACGGCTCGCTCACCCGTTTGCGGACGATCAAACACTCATCGCCCCACTCCAGTACCAAAAGTTAAATAAAACACTGCGTATTTCTAAATTATTCTTCAATGGTCTCTTCATCATCACGAATCATTTTAACGGCTTTACTTGGCACAATGGTTGAAATCGCATGTTTGTAAACCATTTGACTGACTGTGTTTTTTAACATGATGACATATTGATCAAATGAATCGACTTTGCCTTGCAATTTGATCCCATTCACCAAAAAAATTGATACAGGCGTATGCTCCTTACGTAAGGTATTTAAAAAATTATCCTGTAAGTTTTGAGCTTTTGACATCCGATTTCTCCTTATTTTTTTAATTAAATTTTTTGTCACTCACGTTACAACTAACGTAGCTTTACTATGTAACCGATTTACACTTTATTTCAATTTTTTCATCGAAGCTAATGTCTTTCCGAGTGCTGAGTAAGCAACCGCACGACCAATTGTTGATACGCTACCTGACCTACCGCATCAGGCAGTACTAACAAAGAGTGCATAGCGTTATGACACCAAAACATTTTCTTGGCGGGTACGGGTGCTAGGTCACGGCAACATAACACCACAATATGTTGAGTAACGATACTCTCAGGCAAGATGACAACAGCTTTAAAAGGCTGTGTGTTGATTGCCACCGACCAACCCATATCCACGTCATGTTTGATTTGATAGTACGTTCGTCTAAGACGTAAATAAGTGCGCACAAAAACAATACAACTCACTAAGGAAAGCAGCCCTTTTATGCTTAGAGGTAAGGAGTTAAACACTATTGCGTTTAGCACCAGTACCTGAATAATACTCACAACGCACTGCAAACGCAGGGACTCTTTCCCGTTTATCCATAATGGGGACTCATATTTTTTTAACAAGTCAAGCCACTTACTACGTGAAACTTAGCACGCGTTACACTAATAAAACTCACCAAAGGTTGAGCAGCCACACAAAAAAAATCACTGCCACGCCTATTCATTTATGCATCATCAGAAACACTAACCCCAGGTTTTATGTAAAGAGAAAGAATAAGCTAATCACGCCTGCACTTAACCAGCAGGACAGGCAATTCATTATCAGCTTATTTAACTAAATTAAAATCATTTTTACCTACGCCGCACTCAGGACAACGCCAATCCTCAGGAATATTTTCCCATAAGGTTCCAGGTGCTATGCCTGAATCAGGATCGCCAACAGCTTCGTCATAGATGAAACCACACACGTCACACTCATATTTTTTAAAACTAACCATCTTTTCGCTCCAGCAATTGTGTTAAAAAAAGTCACCCCATCTCTAAAAAAAACATGCCTACGCCCCCTGACACACCTGCGCATTATGCTAACATTAACCTGCTAAAGCCCCACAATAAGCAATAAAACTTATGTTTAATCATGGCGTTATTAAGTGCATTATGTACCGCAGCAGACTATCTCTAAGTTATCATCGTAAGGATAGGGCTAAAATTACGCGGGAAAAGTGACGAATAGCCATAATGTGCTATTCTATGCGTCTTTTTTCTTTAGGGTAGAATAAATGCAAGCAACAGTCAAATGGGTCGACGGCGCTATGTTTGTTGGCGAAACTGGCAGTGGTCATGCGGTTATCATGGATGGACCGCCTGATTTAGGTGGTCAAAATAAGGGTATACGCCCAATGGAAATGATATTACTTGGAGTCGGTGGTTGCGCTTCATTTGATGTCGTACAAATTTTGCAAAAAGGTAGAAATGACATTGTAAAATGTGTCGCAAAAATCACTGCGGAACGTGTCGATGCTATCCCAAGCGTTTTCAGTAAAATTCATCTGCATTTTGTTGTTAGCGGGCACGATTTAAAAGCATCCGCTGTTGAACGCGCTATCAAATTATCAGCAGAGAAATATTGTTCCGCCTCCATTATGTTAGGCAAATCAGTAGCTATTTCCCATGATTACGAAGTTATCGAGGTTTAATGAATTGAACAAGTTGCAATTACATGGTTTTAACAATTTAACCAAATCACTCAGTTTTAATATTTACGACATCTGTTACGCACCAGCTGAACAACAACAAGCCTACATTGAGTATATCGATGAAGCTTATAACGCTACGCGTTTAACGCAAATATTAAAAGACGTGGCTGACATTATTGGCGCGCAAGTGCTTAATATTGCTCACCAAGACTATGATCCACAGGGTGCCAGCGTCACTATGCTTATCTCTGAAGGCGATGTTGCGCCGCCCTCAAATATGAATAGCCAATCACCTGGACCATTACCAGAAATCGTCTTAGGTCACCTTGATAAAAGTCATATCACCGTGCACACCTATCCAGAAAGTCACCCTGATAACGGCATTAGTACCTTCAGAGCAGACATTGATGTCTCAACATGTGGACGAATTTCACCATTAAAAGCACTTAACTATTTAATTCATAGCTTTGAATCAGATGTCGTAATTATGGATTATCGTGTGCGTGGATTTACCCGTGACATTTCTGGTAAAAAACATTTTATTGATCACAACATCACCTCAATACAAAATTATATCGCCAAAGATACGCAAGAAAGTTATCAGATGATTGATGTCAACGTGTACCACGAAAATATTTTTCATACCAAAATGATGCTTAAAGAAACTGAGCTGGAAAAATATTTATTTGAAAAAGAAAGCAATTTAACAGAAGCTAAAAAGACAGAAATTGAAAAGAAATTAAACCGTGAAGTCACGGAAATTTTTTATGGCCATAACTATCGCCGCTAAGTTTTAAATGCTCAACACCACTGCATGCCGTAGTTAATGTATGCGGTGGTGAGACTTACTCAGCCAAGCTATAAATGCACTGCCCTGCTTGTAAAGTATGCGTGACCCTACCCGTAAATATCTGCCCCCAGAAAGGCGTATTAAGCCCATTACTCAACCAATTGTCAGCGTTAACTTGCCACTGCGTCTGGGGATTAAAAATACAGATATCTGCTGACCTGCCGGGTGTTAAGGTGCCACGGGCAAGCCCTAGTGTTTTTGCTGGATTACAACTTAAAGCAGCAATACCTTGCTCCAAAGTAATGGCATGCTCAGTGACTAATTTTAACATCAAGGGCAAAAGCGTCTCTAATGACGATACGCCAGGTTCTGTCTCAGGAAAAGCACCTAATTTTGCATCAATATCATGCGGTTGATGATCAGAACAAAGACAAGCAATCGAGCCTCCCGCAAGACCCTGACGTAAATATTGCTTATCCAGTTCTGTCCGTAAGGGTGGCAAAACATGGTACGCACTATCAAAAGGCAACATATCATTTTCAGTTAAATGCAGCTGATGAATAGCGACATCCGCACTAATATTTAAGCCATATTTAAGCGCTTGATGCACCTTAATAACAGAACGCTTGCAGCTTAATTGCCCGAAATGCACTCTACACCCAGTTAATTCAGCCAATTCAAGGCACTGATCTAAGGCAATGGTTTCAGCAGCATCAGGAATACTTGGTAAACCATAACGGGTTGCCACCACACCCTCATGTGCACACCCGCTATTCCCTAGCCAATAATCATTGGGTCTAAACATCAGTAATAAATCATGACTAGCGGCATATTCCATTGCCCGTCGTAAAATCAATAAATTCTTGATGGCTTGATTGCCATTACCTACGGCAATACAGCCCGCTTGCTTAAGTGCCAACATGGAACTTAACTCCGCACCCTCTAATTTTTGGGTTAACGCGGCAATCGGATAAATTTGTGGGTAACCTGCTTTATTTGCCAGCTCTTTAATTAATTCTGCCACAGCTGCTGTGTCAATTACCGGCTTGGTATCAGGATGTACGCATAAACTGGTCACGCCAGCACTGGCTGCGGCCCTCGCCTCACTTTTTATGGTTGCTTTACGACTTTGTCCAGGTTCTCGTAAGCGCGTACTTAAATCAATAAAACCAGGACACACCACCTGAGCCGTCGCATCAAGCACATAATCTGGAGTAAAGTCTGCTGGAATATCAATAACTGCAAAAATTTTACCCTCAGCCACAGCAATCATGCCAAGCTGATCTATAGCATTGGCTGGATCAATAATTCGACCATTCTTTATCAAAATTTTATTCATTAAGTTCCTATCATTGGCTCATTGGCTGCATTGCCATTGACATAATCGCCATACGCACGGCAATCCCATTGCTTACTTGCTTTAAAATGACCGATTGCTTACCGTCTGCCACATGCGACTCAATTTCAACACCACGATTAATGGGCCCAGGATGCATCACGATCGCATCAGGTTTAGCTATTTTTAATTTTTTTTCTGTTAAGCCAAAGCACTTAAAATACTCACTTTCGCTGGGCAATAACGCTGAAGTCATGCGTTCTTTTTGTAACCGCAGCATGATAATGACATCAATGTCTTTTAAACCTTCAGTTAAATCATGACACACGGATACGCCCAAGGTATGCACATGGGCTGGCAGTAACGTCTTAGGTGCAATCACTCGAACCTCCTCAACCCCCAAAATATTCAGGGCTTGAATTTCAGAACGCGCCACCCTTGAATGCAAAATATCACCAATAATCGCTACGCGTAAGCCGATAAACGATTTTTTAATCTGCCGAATGGTAAACATATCAAGCATTGCCTGGGTGGGATGAGCATGTTGACCATCTCCAGCGTTAATCACACTAATATGCGGTGCAGTATGACTGGCAATAAAATGTGCCGCGCCACTAATCCCATGACGCACCACAAACATATCAACAAACATGGCCTCAAGATTACGAATAGTATCTAGTAAACTTTCGCCTTTAGAGGTTGATGACGTGGAAATGCTCATACTCAAGACATCAGCAGATAAACGTTTTGCTGCTAACTCAAACGTAGTGCGGGTTCGGGTACTGTTCTCAAAAAATAAATTAACAATAGTTTTACCGCGCAACAAAGGTACTTTCTTAATTTGTTGATCAGTGATACCAACAAAAGATTCAGCGGTATCTAAAATTTCTGTTAGTAACTCACGCGACAACCCTTCAATAGTAATGAAATGCTTAAGCCTACCCTCAGCGTTTAATTGCAGATTATTCACTGGCCGTCTCGCCTTCACTGTGTGGCAGCGTATTTTCTACTTCAATCATTAAAGGATCTGGGCCTAATAACTTAATGCGTTGATAGGCATTTAAGGTCATACGCATTCCCACACAATCGGGTGAAATAGGAATTTGTTTACCATCTCGTTCAATTAATACGGCAAGCACGACCTGATTTGGTCGCCCATAATCAAAAATTTCGTTAAGTGCTGCGCGAACAGTGCGCCCCGTATAAAAGACATCATCGATTAAGATAATATCGCGCCCATCAATATGGGCAGGTATCGCACTAGGCTTTACATGCGGATGCACACCCAGCTGCGAAAAATCATCGCGATAAAAGCTGATGTCCAGCAATCCTAACGGCTCTTCAATCGCTAAACGTTGATGCATTTGCTCGGCAATCCATACCCCGCCAGTACGAATACCTATCATCATTGGATTAACCAACTGGCGCTGTTCAATCACTTGACGCAACGCAAGGTCAAGATTAGTTAATAATTCTTCAATGGTTAACATGAAACTCCTGTAGTGATTGGTGATTTAGCCACGATTGCAAAATAAGCTGCGCGGCTAATTGATCTTGCACCGCCCATAATTTAGTTGCTGTGAGCTGAACATCATCAAATAATAATTGTTTAGCTTCGTAGGTAGAGAGCATTTCATCCTGTTGAAATACTGGCAATTGATAGCGCCCTTCAAGCTGACGACAAAACTTTAACATGCGCGGCGTGACGATATTATCAGAACCATCATGCTGTCTTGAGATCCCCACCACCAACCCCTGCGGCTGCCATTCTGCAATTAATTGACTGATAATTAACCAATTAGGAACTTGCTGAAGTGATTTTATGGTTTGCAAGCCAGTTGCGGTATGCGTGACTGTCTGCCCAACAGCCACACCAATTTTTTTCATTCCAAAATCAAAACCTAAGACCGTGGCATCCCCTGAAAACTTAGGCATGACCAGCCGGTGTGGTCAATTTATTAATATCAATACCAATTTGTTCCGCTGCCGCAGACCAGCGCAGATCAATGGGCGTTTCAAAAATAACGTCAATACCAAGCGGCGTAGTTAACCATGAATTAGCGACCATTTCTTTTTCTAATTGTCCCTCACCCCAACCAGCATAACCTAAGGCAACTAAATAATGTTCAGGCCCTTCACCCACAGCAATAGCCTCTAAAATATCGCGCGAAGTGGTTAAATAAATATCATCAGATACAGACATTGTGGCTTGCCAACGCTTACTTGGTGAATGCAAGACAAAGCCTCGTTCTTGATGAACAGGCCCCCCTGAAAAAACCGGCGATTCTGCTGCAATTAACGACTTTATGGGAATATTCATTTGAGTAAATATCTCCCCCAGCGTCATATCAACGGGTCGATTAATCATAATGCCTAAAGCGCCATCTTTAGTATGCTGACATAAAAAGGTCACCGTATGAGAAAAGACAGGGTCTGCCAAAGCCGGCATTGCAACAATAAATTGATTATTTAAATAATTGATTTCTATCATAAACGTAATAACGTAGCTTATCTCGTCGTCATGGATTCATCGGAAAACTTCCATACCCTAGTAATACCTAAGACTTTAGGATTAAGCTCTTTAAGTAATGCTAAAGGCAATGGTGCAAACGGTGCACTCATCTTGACTATCTGTAGTGCAGCATCATCTAGGCGACGATTACCGGATGAGCGCGTAATAAAAATAGCATGAAGACTACCGTCAGGGTTAATTGTCACTTCCATAGTCAATGTACCTGAAAAATCTTTTTTCGCCGCCACTTCAGGGTAATTTAAATTGCCAATACGCTCAACTTTTCTCTCCCAATCATGTAAATATTGCGAAGCTAAAAATTTATTCACTTTAATTTCAGCCACATGAGTCACAGACTGCTGCTCAGCATAAATAGAATCTTGCCTGATATGTGCCCCCATTTCTGCCACTTGCTGCTGCAATGCTGCCATTGACAAGGTCGGTTCGACAAGCTGCTGGTGAGGACGCGGCAAAACCGAAGAAGCGGTCACTGCGGTCTTCGCTTTATCGATGTTAGTCACAGTTTGTTTATCAGGGCGACGCTTTGCAGGCTGAAGCGCGGGCATTATAGCATGAGTAATACCACGATCAGCACTAAGCTCTTTAACACTTTCGACAGGCACTGACTTAGAAGACTGACGCAAAACCTGCTCTGGTAATGCTGAAACTGCATCCATTTGTTTTTTTAAAGCCGGTAAGCTCAGCAAATCTACCGTAATTGTTTGCGCCTTAATTTTTATCGGCACCTTGTTTTGAGAAAAAAACCATGGCACAGAAAGATGCAACAGAATTGCCAGCAACGTAGCCATCCCAAAAGCAACATGATGACGCTGACTAAGTGTTAATGTCAGCGTCATCCAGGCGGCGACCAAACTAAGCGCTCTACGCACCAATAACCACTTCGATGTGATCCATTAATGTTGCACAAATACGCAACCCAAATTGGGCATCTAATTCCTGAACACAGGTAGGACTGGTTACATTAATTTCGGTCAATTTATCACCAATCACATCTAAACCAACAAAAATCAAACCTTTTTCTCGCAAGCTTGGCCCGACATATTCTGCAATCCAGCGATCTTGAGCGCTTAAAGGTCGACCTTCTGCACGCCCGCCTGCAGCCAAGTTACCACGCGTTTCGCCTTGTGCTGGAATACGTGCCAAGCAATACGGCACCGGCACACCATTAATGACTAAGATACGCTTATCGCCATCCTTAATGGCAGGCAAGTAGCGTTGTGCCATAACAAAGCGTGTATTGAGTTGGGTCATGGTTTCGATAATTACATTTAAATTAGGATCTTCTTTCCGCACATGAAAAATCGACGTGCCGCCCATGCCGTCTAAAGGTTTCAAAATAATTTCCCCTTGCTCCAGCAAAAATTCTTTAATTCTGAAAGCCTCTCGGGTAACTAAGGTTTCTGCACAACACTCTGAAAACCACGCAGTAAATAACTTTTCGTTGGCATCACGCAAAGATTGCGGCTTGTTAACCACATACACCCCCTTACTTTCTGCTCGCTCCAAAAGATACGTAGCATAAATATATTCTTGATCAAAAGGCGGATCTTTACGCATCATAATGACATTAAGTGCATCCAAGGGAAGGTCTTGCTCACCATAAAATTCAAACCACTGCTGCGCGTCGCGTCGCACCTTAAGCAATCGGGTACGTGCATAAGCACGGCCATTTCTCATGTATAAATTATTTAACTCCATGTAATGTAGCTCCCAACCGCGTGCAGCCGCTTCGAGTAACATTGCAAAACTTGTGTCTTTTTTAATATTTATATGTGCAATGGAATCCATCACCATACCAAATTTCATGACCATTTTTATTCCTTCAATAAGTATATTCTTGCGACATTTTATAGATAGTGATTTACCTTGAAAAGAAATTTTGGTATAAAGCTGGGCTATTTTGTATAAAGACACATCCAAGAGGTCATCATGTCTAGAGTCTGTCAAGTAACAGGAAAGCACCCTGTTGTTGGTAATAACGTTTCACACGCAAATAACAAAACTAAACGCCGTTTTCTTCCCAATCTACATCATCATCGTTTTTGGGTTGAAAGTGAAAACCGTTGGGTACGCCTAAGATTATCATCAAAAGGCATGCGCACTATTGATAAAAAAGGTATTGATGCTGTTTTAGCTGATATGCGTAAAAATGGTCAAAAGGTATAGGAGGATAAACAATGCGCGATAAAATCAAATTGGTGTCAACTGAAGGCACAGGACATTTTTACACGACTACAAAAAATAAAAAAACGATGCCAGAAAAAATGGAAATCAAAAAATTTGATCCTGTTGTTAGAAAGCACGTAATTTATAAAGAAGCAAAAATTAAATAATCATCTAAAATTAGAAGCTAACCACAAGACATTTAAAGCGGTGGTTAGCGACCTCTTACCTTAATTGAACGTGCGCTAATTTTTCCAGCTTTATTCACTATCAGGAATTAAGAATGAAAAATTTAAGCATTAAAATTAAGCTAATATTCCTTTTATGCTTCTCATCACTTGCTTTAATTGGTACTGGCTTAGTCAGCACATACGGCTTCCAAAAAACATTAACCTCGCTTAATCTTATTAATAACGTCCGACTACCTTCTATAGTAGGTTTAGACATGATTAACGACGGTCTAATGACCGTAAAATATGCCAATCTCAAAGCCCTTGCTTTCCAAAAAAATCTTGATGCTCAAACTAATTTTAAAGCTATTTTAACCAGCAAAAAAGAAGGCTGGGAAGCCATAAATAAAGGCTTAGCGATTTATGTCCCCCTCATTCATGACAGCAAAGAAACTGAAGCGTTAAATGTTTTTTTACCTGCACTGGAGGCGTGGCAGCAAAGCAATAAAACACTTAGCACCGCAATTGAAGCCCTCGCATACAACTATGATCCAGAAAAACAAAAACAATTAGCGATCACCTTTCAAGAACAACTAAAAAAGACCCAAGCCCTGCCTGATGTCAAAGTTATGCTCAAAAATTTAATTGAGCTCAATGCTCAACATGCGGACAAAGATAACAATCTCGCTAATTATTCTGCACAACAAGCCCAGTGGTTAATTTTAATCGCCAGCATACTCTCAGTAACACTGCTTCTGTTTTTAGGGATTGGCTTAATTCATTCCATTACCAAACCACTTAAATTTAGCATTGAAGTTGCCCAAAGAATTGCCCACGGTGATTTAACCAGCATTATCCAAGTAGATAACCAAGCTGAAACCGGACAACTGCTCTTAGCCATGGAAACAATGCAAAACGCACTAAAAAATGTCGTGGCTGATATTGAAAACAGCGTCAATGCCGCGGTAAACGGCGATTTTAGTAAACAAATTGATCTCAACAAACATCAAGGCTATGCCAAAAATTTAGGCTCAGCACTTAATGATTTATCAGAAACGACCAACACCGGCCTTAAAGATGTCACGCGTGTTGCCGATGCTCTGGCTCAAGGCGATTTAAGCCAACGCATCACCATTGATTATCAAGGCGTGTTTGGACAAATGAAAAACAGCATAAATCACACTGTAGATTCACTTGAAAGCACCATTGAAGATATCCAACACTTTGTCGACACCGCAGCCAACCACGGGGACTTCAGTGTAAAAATTAATACTCAGAACAAAACTGGCTACACCCGTGACTTATCCGAATTACTTAATCAACTTTCAGACGTTACAGAAAGTGGCTTAAACGATGCGCTACGGATAGCTGAAGCCCTCTCTAAGGGTGATTTAACTCAAACCATCACCGAAGACTACCCTGGCATTTTTGGACAAGTCAAACTAGGCATGAACTTTACCGTTGATAAATTAAAAACATTATTAACCAACGTAAAAAGATCCTCTGAAAATCTAAACATTGCCTCTAAAGAAATTGCCATGGGCAACAATGATTTATCTAACCGCACCGAACAACAAGCAGCTAGCCTACAAGAAACAGCCGCAAGCATGGAACAACTCACCACTGCGGTGCAAGCGAACTCAGTGAATGCAAACAACGCCAATAAACACGCAATTGGTGCCTCTGATGTTGCGGGCAAAGGCTATCATGTCGTGCAAGAAGTGATTGCAACTATGAATGAAATCAGCGACTCATCCCGACAAATTGCAGATATAATTGCTGTTATTGATGGCATTTCATTCCAAACCAATATTTTGGCTTTAAATGCGGCAGTAGAAGCGGCACGTGCTGGCGAACAAGGTAAAGGCTTTGCGGTAGTCGCCAGTGAAGTACGTATACTTGCACATCAAGCGGCAAAAGCAGCCAGTGAAATTAAAGAGTTAATTGGTGACTCAGAGTCTAAAGTGGCAAACGGCAGCAAATTAGTTATTCAAGCAGGTCGCACCATGAAAGACATTGTCGGCTCAATTGATGAAGTCACCGCCATTATTGCCAATATTTCAAATGCTTCTGACGAACAAAGCACAGGAATTGAACAAGTAAACAATGCGATTAACCAAATGGACGATGTTACCCAGCAAAATGCAGCATTGGTTGAACAAGTGGCTGCTGCCGCAGAATCCATGGCCGAACAATCACAAAATCTATCACTCTCCTTAGAAGTATTTAAACTATCAGACAGCCCGACACAATCGAGCCCTAAACCAATAGTTAAACTTAAATTACCCACCAAAATAGAAACGTACAAAGGCAAACAAAAACCAACAGCAACATTGGTGCAGGTTGCCAGCACCATTAATGATGACAGTGATTGGGATGAATTTTAATCACAGTCAACACTACGCCATGACGCTTGTCGTAAATAAATAAGAAACCACTTATTCAGTGTCATCACCTATTAACATGGGTCATGTAAAACACCTTAAAAATTTAATTTCTACTTATGGTTATTTATACGTTTTATGAAAAAAACTACCAAAGATAAATTATTCATGGAATCAGAGGCTAATCAAAAACCAATTAACAGCTCCCATTTTCAAAATAACTGCATAACTATAAAAAAGTTAATGCAAGTCATTAATCCCATTGCAGAAACTGAGTTGTGCTTAAGTGTCTTAGATATTTTCGTCAACGACAAATCGCTATCAATAGCCCCTATTATTAATGAATATTTTATTCCCATTGGCCTAATTGATCGTGATCGCCTAACAGAAATTTTCTTTAAACCTTTTTCTCGTGATCTCTACTATAAAAAAACGATTAGAGAAATAATGATCAATGATCCCGTTATTGTTGACATCAATACCACAATAGATGATCTTTGGCATATTACCCTTAAAATTGGCATGAAAAACATGTGCAATGGATTAATTGTCACCACCGATAATCGTTATGCTGGCATTGTCGGGGGTCACAAATTATTAGAAGAAATTTCACATCGCAAACAACAAGAACTGTATTTTTTAGCACATTACGATCAACTAACCGGCATACCCAATCGTTTATTATTTAAAGATCGTTTGTTACAAGCCTGTCACCAAGCCAAACGCGGTGAACGCCCTTTTACTTTAGTATTCATTGACGTAGACCAATTTAAACAAATTAACGATACCTTTGGACATGGCTTTGGCGATCAATTACTCATCAATATTGCTAATAGACTAACTGCAACTGTTAGAGAAAGCGATACTATCGCCCGACTCGGTGGCGATGAATTTGTCATCATTCTGCAAAACCTGGGCGAAATCAAACATGCAGACACCGTCGCGCAAGCAATTATTAACGCAATTCGCGAACCCATACTTATTTTTGAACGCACCATCAATGTCACGGCGAGCTTAGGTATTGCATTATTTCCTATGCACGATATCACCATCGATGGAATCATGCACAAGGCAGACTCTGCCATGTACGCCTCCAAAGAAAATGGTCGCAATGGCTATACTATTTATTCAAAAGATACCGATGTCTTAGGCATCGTTGAACGCCCTTCATTAGAAACTGAGCTTGAACTTGCCGTTAATAATGGGCAACTGCAGCTGTTTTACCAGCCACAAATTCAATCCGAAACCAATCAAGTTATTGGCATAGAAGCCTTACTGCGCTGGCATCACCCAAGCCTTGGGCTAGTTTCGCCTGCACAATTTATCCCCATTGCTGAAGAATCAGGCTTAATTTCACCCATTGGAGAATGGGTATTAACCGAAGCGTGTCAGCAACATACGCGCTGGATTAATCAAGGATTACCTAAATTACGTGTTGCCGTCAACATCTCCGTGGTGCAATTTAGACACCCCAATTTTTGCAGCCTGCTTAGCACCATCATTGAAAAAACAGGCATTGACCCTAACTATCTTGAACTCGAACTCACTGAAAACGTGGTCATGACGGATCCATCTCAGTCTATTGCTATCTTAACCAAACTCCGCGCCATGGGTATAAAACTAGCCATTGATGATTTTGGTACCGGCAACACCAGCCTAGTACACTTATCTCGCTTCCCAATTGATCGAATTAAAATCGACCAATCATTTATCCGTAACATCCAAGACATCCCCGGCAATGCAACCATTGTCAGAGTTATTATGGCCATGGGTGACAGCTTAGGGATTGAAATGATTGCTGAAGGCGTTGAAACACTTGCTGAACTTGAATGTATACAAAACAATCACTGTGAAAAAATACAAGGTTATTTATGCTCTGTCCCGATACCCCCTGAAAAATTTAAAGAATGGTATGAAGATTACACCAATAAGTAAAACCTTTACTGCCCACCTCTAAACTAGCTATAACCAGCGCACTCCTTGCACTGCTGATCCCCTGAACATTGATACTCGCCACCCTATCAGAGCTTAGCTTACGACAAAATTACAAGCTTATCTGCAAACTGGTTTAAGATATTCACTTAACGTACAGGCGGCATCACACCCTTTCCGTGCATTCTTTAACTTCATTTATTATTCTAACCACGCAATCTATGAGCCTATTTACCCTTACCGCCCTGTCCCCCATTGACGGTCGCTACGCCTCAAAAACCAACCTCTTACGTCCTATTTTCAGTGAATATGGCTTAATTCGTTACCGTGTTATTATTGAAATTCGCTGGTTAAAAACCCTTGCACAGCACCCACTCATCAATGAAGTCCCGTCTTTTTCAGACTCGGCACACCAATATCTAAACGCACTCATAGACAACTTTTCCGAACCAGATGCCCTACGCATAAAGGAAATTGAGCAAACCACAAACCACGATGTTAAAGCCATAGAATATTTCTTAAAAGAAAAACTAACTGACAACACTGAATTAAGTGCTATCAGTGAATTTATTCATTTCGCCTGCACCTCAGAAGACATTAATAATTTGTCCTACGCCTTAATGCTTAAAGAAGGACGTCTATTACTAAGCCAACAAATGGACGAATGTATTACCAGCATAAAAGACATCGCCCATAACTATGCAGCGCAAGCCATGTTATCCCGAACCCATGGTCAATCTGCCACACCTACCACCGTGGGTAAAGAATTTGCCAACGTAGCCAACAGACTGCAACGTCAACGCGAACAACTTATGGAGATCAATTTACTGGGTAAAATCAATGGCGCCGTTGGCAATTACAACGCCCACTGCGTTGCTTATCCCGAAGTAGAGTGGCCCAGCCTTGCGCAACATTTTGTTGAATCCTTAGATTTACACTTTAATGCCTACACCACTCAAATTGAACCACACGACTACATCGCAGAATATTTTCATGCACTCATCCGTTTCAATACCATCTTACTGGATTTTGATCGCGATATTTGGGGCTACATATCACTGGGTTATTTCAAACAAAAAACTATTGTAGGCGAAGTGGGTTCTTCCACCATGCCACACAAAGTCAACCCCATTGATTTTGAAAACTCAGAAGGTAACCTTGGCATTGCCAATGCGTTATTAAGCTTCTTAGCAGAAAAACTCCCCATCTCACGCTGGCAACGCGACCTAACCGACTCCACCGTATTAAGAAATATTGGCGTAGGCATCGCCCACACCAGCATTGCCCTGCAAGCAACCTTAAAAGGCATCAGCAAATTAGAACTTAATACCGCCTGCCTGCATGCCGATTTAGACAGCAACTGGGAAGTGCTTGCAGAGCCCATCCAAACCGTGATGCGTCGATATGGCATTGAAAAACCTTATGAAAAATTAAAAGAACTCACCCGTGGACAACGCTTAACCGCTGCGCAATTTCATCAGTTTATCCAGACCCTAGACATACCCGAACATGCAAAACAACAATTATTAGCCCTCACGCCACATACCTATCTAGGTTACGCAGAACACTTGGCTAAAAATAGCTAGGTATACGAAAATCACTAAAAAGAGCGTTTAGTATTGAATAACGTGTCTAATTATCAAAAGGTAACGAAATGAGGCTACCCACTTAAGTCGGGACACAGCGCAAGGCTTAACCTGTCCCGCCTTAAGTGGGTAGCCCGAAATGAATAGCTCGACCTTTAAAGAGTGGGTTTTGGATAAATTAGATAAAGCGTTTAATTTAAAGCAAGTTTGGCAAAGTGAATTATTAGCACGATGGCAAAACAATGATGAAACAGTGGATGAGTTTGAACAGCAGACTTTACAACAATTACAATGCTGATGATAAAGAAATTTTTGTTATTTTTAAAATGCTGAAACCGTTAAAAAAGATTATCAAAGCAGAATTAATTGGTTTTTAATCATCTTGATATTTGAATTAACTGGAACATTGCCCTGCAAAATACGGGCACCAAGTAGGATGGTCTGTGGCTTTTGAAACTCAAGCTACGCATTAAAGATTATGCTTTACGAATTAATTAAAAGAAGGGATAGCTACGCACGTGCTGAACGTAGCCGTCCCTTCTGTTATTTATTGAGCAACAGGCACTGTTGTGCCGGTAGAGGCTAAGCCCTCAGTAGGTGAAGTGGTGTCAGTAGAGACTGAACCATCAGTAGGTGCTGGAACATAGCCACCTGCTCTCATTTTTTCAGTATCAATGCCTGCACAGCTAGAGTCTTGCACATTGACTACGGTTTGGAAAACCGTTTGTTCTGCAGTGGGGGATGCTGTATCCCACTCCAATATTTGACCTGCCATCTCTCCATTAGTAACTGTATTTAAAACAGCAGACAAGCCAAATGACTCATTATTACCTCCTAAATGTAGCTGTCCATCTTCTGTGGAAGACCAGCCACCTGTAGTGCCATTAGCGCCAATCCAAGTACCATCAGGTAAAATACATAAATTGGCAGCAAACACAGTTTGATCGTCAGTTGCGTTAAGGTTCGTGTCTACATTTTCTTTGGTTGTGACTGTGGCGTCAGAATTTTTTGTACTAAATAGACTTGAGTGTTTTTTAGAATTAATTAATGAAATTTTAGATTTAGCTGATGCAATGAAAGACAACGCACCGTATACTGGTGAAAAATTCCACGAGCCTTTAGGGGCTGGTCGTGGACTAAAAACAAGATTGGCACCATTAGGACCAGGTTGTGCGCATTGGTTTTCACCATATAAATCAGTATAATATATCTCTCCCCTTCCAGGTACTTTTGCACTTGGGGAAATGCCAGCAGGATAACAACAAGTTTCACTACAGTTAAGTTTTGTCTCCATCTCCCAATAACCTCGAGGTGTATTGCCTCGGCGAAAAACTTCACGTTTTGTATCATCAACTCCATCTCCTCTAGAAACGCCCATTGCTGGCAAGGCACATCTTACAAATGTAGTGGTATCAACATTATTTACCCAAGGATAGATTGCAACAAAACCATCAGAAAGTGGGCATGTATTATTGCTTGGAGCTGGTGCTCCAGGGGCTGGAGGTGGCGTATAAACAGGTGTTGTCGTTTGGGTAAGCGGTGATGGTACTTGATACACAGCAGCTGCGCCATTGGCGTATAGCAAACTCACTTCAGCAATTTGCATACTATTTGCTAGACTAGGGTTTTTAACCGTAGGAAAAATTACTTTGTAATACTTATAAGCCGTTGAATTGGTAAATGAAAGTTGAACAGTAGAACCTCTAGCGCTAGCTAGATTAAGATCTTTACTAGCGATTCCAAAATAACCGCTGGTTGCATTGGTATTTGAGCCATAAATAGTGATACTACTTGGATCACGCTCAGCAGCATCGTTAGCAGTGGTAAGGGTAATTGTTTCAATGGCTCTTGATTGATCCAGCGTAACCATTAAGCCTGTATTCAGCTTATCAAAATTTAAATATTTCGATGCTGTATTTCCATCAACCGCGTTACTAACAGCTTCACCTACTGGTGAGTTAGAGGAGGTTGCGGCAGAGGCGATAATGATTGCTTTTGTGTTACCAACAGCCTGTGCCAAAACAGGCATTAAGAGTGCCGAAGCTAGAGCAAGGCATAAAGTGTTTTTTTTCATAAAATAGTCCTAATAATCAGAAAAAGAAAGACAGTCAACGCATTTCAACGTTAAACAAGGAATTAAGCGCAACGTTTAGCAATCGCTAACGTCCATTCACTGGTATAGGATTTATGATCAGTCGGGTTACTTAAAGGCCATGATTGCCAGGTACCTGTCATAAAACGGTAGGGGTTAATTAAATTTAAGTCACCCGTACCGGCTATGCTTTTGTTTTTGCCATTGCCACTTAAATGAACATTATTGCCAGTACGCGTCCAACTGCCACCCAATTTATCTTTGCTATCAAGTGATTGCCACGTACCATTAGCTTTAATACAAATACTAATGCGCACAGGATGTGCGCCATTGGTATTTACTTTGTAATGCACGGTATCCCAAAGACCCGTAGGAAAATGTGCTGAACTTTCATCAACAATAGGTGTTACGCTCTCGACAGCCTGCGCTCCTGAAACAATAAATAACAAACTAAACCACAGCGGTGTAAGATTTTTTTTCATAACAACTCCTCTAAAAACATAAAAAGAGTTAGATTTTACTTATTACACCTGACGGTTACAATATACTCAAGGTAGCACTACTAACCCTATTTTTATCATTTTATGAAAATTAATGAAAAAATTCGTTTAATGCGTGAGTCTAAAAAATTCACACAAGCTGAAATGGCTGAAAAACTTAATATGTCCGTTAGTAGCTATCGTAAAATTGAGACCGGACAATCAAAGATTGATCACCACAAACTGGAACGATGTGCAGCACTGTTTGATGTTGAGTTAATAGAACTCATGTCATTAGGCAATGGGCGTGTTGTTTTGCTTAACGATGATAATAATCTGGCTATCGCTGTAACAGGCTCTACCGCAGAAATTGCTTTGGAGTTGCAAAAAATGCACTTATCTATTACCTATAAAGATGAAATTATTGCACATAAAGAGAGGCTTATTGATGCTCAAAAACGTGAAATTTTAAGCTTAAAAACCATTATTGCTTTAATGACGAAGCGGTGTGGTTCTTTACACCCTTCAACTACCGACTCAGGAAACGCTGAGCCAGAAGAAGAAAACAACTCAGCATAGCTAAATTTCTTAGCTTAAATCAGAACGCTTCTGACTACCAACATAAGTGCATAGGTCACAGCGGGAGGTAGAGCCACTGCGTCGCCTATCCACAGTAGACCCTTTAGGCGAGTGGGTACTCTACTGAAAACGTCCTTAGCTAAACTGTTGACTGTAAATATCTGCAAAATTGTAAACAATGCGCGAGGGCAGATTAACGCTCCTCTCGATACCCAATAAAGCGTTGAAAAAAATATTTTTTTGGGTTAATCGCGTGTTACCTAAGGAACCATGAGGCATGTTGAAGTGTGTCGATTTATAAGCTATCTGGGCGAAACAGGGCAATAGAAAATCAAGTCATAACTGATTATTTAAGCCCCCCCCTACTTAAGCTTGTTTGTAGAGAGTCTGCCCACACTGTACGGGGGACTAAAGCTAAAAAAAACATGAGCATCAAGTGTTAGTCTTAGAAGCTGAGCGTTGCGCCAGCTGATTTACGACGAGGTATTGAGGGCTTGTTGGCACTCGTGCAGCACTCGTTGGACATCATTTCCTGTGCAAAGCTCCGCTTTTGTCTTTCGTAATCAGCTTTACGGTCACTCAGGCGCAATGAGACTGGTTTATTGCGAGGATCGATTAGCAGCATTTAGCGGCTGCCCATTTGCAAGCGTGATCGAGCTGTTTTTAAGCATCAGAAAAGACCTATAAAGCCAGCAAATATAAAGACTTGAGCAAAACGCTATAATTTGAACCTAAATGCCGTCGCCAAAACACAGGTGGCCGGCATCCTTCGATCATTTTTTGAGCAGACAAAAAAAGACGCCGATAAAATGCTTTCGACTAAAATTACTGGAATTTGTACTAAAGACCTTAAAATCCAAGCACTCATCTTGGAGCGAAGTTTGCTTTATGGCGTTAAGAATGAAGCGTTATCACAAATACAGCAGGATTTGTTTGAGGATGCTTTTGGCGAAGACCTTGCTTCCTTTTGGAAGCAAAACTTGAAGAGGTAACCGACGAAACGCCGGCACTGCAGTTACGAGGCGGGCGCAGTGACAACTAGGCACGGCAGTTTTTGGGAGACTGGGCGGGGCACTTGCTGGTCAACGACTTCAGCGACTACAAAACTTTGTTCTCAAGCACGCGCAGGAAGCAAGTCCTTGCATAGAGCTGGGCTGCTGGGCACACTCACAGAAAAAGTTTTTCGATTTACATAATGCC
>QYQN01000022.1 GCA_007280895.1 Methylococcaceae bacterium | reverse complement strand
GGTGTTGAGTATTGCTATGATTTCGTTCATGGTCAGTTTGGGTGTGAATGCTCTGTTAGAAGCGGTATTCTACCTTCTCTGACCTTTCTCTTTCCTTCGATATCTATAAATTACTCATGCCAATTGGCGAAGGTATTGCCAAATATAAAGCAATTTATTTGCCAAGGTATTGCAGTCCCTGTTTAATCGGGTTCAGAGATCACCAGGCAAAAAAAAGCGTCCTAATTGAGCAACTAGGACGCTAAAGGGACAAAGCCAAGGAGAGAGGAGGCATCATGAAAAAGCGTGTATACAAAATAATTGGCATTAATAGTGCCAATAATTAATTATGCTATATTTCAGCTTGTTACAATCTTATAGTTATTTTGATACTGAAAACTTGCGTCAAAAATGTGTAATCGTGCCTCTGAATGACCTAATTTAGTGCATTATCTTGAGATTTTTCCAAATCCATGCCGCGAAATATTGAGCAGCGCTTGAATACCTCCAGCGTCGGCGCTACTTTTTTGTGCTGGCAAAATTTTGCGACCAGTTTGGAAAGCCCTTTGATGTCACGACCCGTCGCTGCCGGAAAACTATCGACTAATTGATCGATTAACAGGACATCAACATCCAGCGCGAATTGAGCTATCATCACCTGCCAAATCCGGCGGCGCGCCTCACTGTCCGGCGGATAATACTTGATCAGCGCTATGCAACGGGAAACAATCGCTTCGTCAATATCATCGACACGATTGGTCGTTAAAAACAACAAACCGCTAAAATACTCGAGCACCCTTAAAAATACCCCGACCACGGCATTCATCGCGATATTATTATCGCGCCGCTTGATATAAACATCCGCTTCGTCGATCAGCATCACTGCGCCCCAGCGCTGTGCGCGGGTCAAGACCTCTTTTAAGGCTTTTTCCATTTCGCCGACATTGAGCCCTAATTGCCCGGAATGAACCCGATACAGCGGGCGCTTGATGATTTCGGAATACACTTCGGCGGTCAAGGTTTTGCCGACCCCGGCAGGTCCCGCACACAACACCGTGGTTCCGCCGGACTTGCCTTCAATAATATCATCCATCAACACATCCATTTCGGCGGTCAGTATGTCAATCAAATCAATTTGTTCTTCGCGAAGTATCAGTTTTTGTTTTAATTCCGGTTGATAGCGATAAGGGCTGATGTCATTAACATGCACCCATAAATGATGATGCAGTTCCAGATGAAACATCAGCAGATAACAATGGAAAGGTAATTCAGTAAACAAACCGTCGGGAATTTCGCTTTGCGAGGCTTCAACTTCAGTCTCAACCTTAAGATCGTAGCGATTGCTTTTGGCCGCTTTACGTAAATATTTGGCCAGGATGTCGCCTTTGACATCGACCGACAAGACTCGCTCAGAAAGTATGCTTTCATCACAGACCAGGCGTGCATTGCCACCTTCCGTCGACAAAACCACGACATCTTTACGCGCCCATTCGGTGTTGCGATGTGTGGCTGTGGGATCTTCTGCGAAAAACCCCGTGCCTTTGCCTAAAAACTGGGTGCCGGACTGGCCACACCAGTCGATATAGCGACCGACGGCAGCGTCATACGTGCTGATAAGTTCGGGTGTTTCTTTAAGAAAACCTTTAGCCATGAAAATTTCGGTCATGGTCTTATTGGCTATATCCCGGGCGCGAATCGTGAGGGTAGATACAGCCACTTTGCCTTTGGCATTGGCTTTAAGTTCAAGCGTGACGCGTCCCGTTTCTTCCTCGCCCGAAGGCGTAAAGTCCAGCCTTGTGACCACGTAGGCCATCGGTTTTCCGGCAACATTAGCCTGAAATAACCAGCCGCGCAGCGCGTTAGTAATCAGATATCGGGCGCAAGCTGGCAGCAGTATTTCCAGATCATGTTCTTCAAACGTGACCGTATCATCGTTCATCGCCTGTTGAAGGGTTGAAAGCTGCGCCGCACGGCCTTGCATCGTTACCCCATCCTGATGATACAGAACCTGTAAAAAGCTCAGTTCGGTATTGGACAATTGCTTGAACGGCACTTCGGCTTTATTGCCAAAGCGCAATTGATCTTTGAGTGCGGCCAAACCCGGAAACTCAGTAACCATGGCTTCTATGTACTTGCGCTCAATCTGGAGTTTCATAAGACTTTATAGCGATGGGGTGATAATGATCATTCCAATGCGTGACGGGGTTTGCAACCCCGTTACTCACGTTTTGTGCATTCCGAAGTCTTCATACGTTTCGATCGGGATTGTAAACCCCGACCAGCTTTGTACTTCGGTTTAGCTTAAGCCTCTTAAATTGCACCGACAGAGGCGTCTTTAACCACTATAAAGGTATTTTGTTCGGCTTCTGCAAAGGATACCAGAGGCGCTTTCGACTGATAGGTCTTTGCTGCCGCATAGGCAATGGCGACTTTTTCTTCACCAGACAGACCTTTCAGCTCGCTTTTTTCGATATAGAGCTCTTCGAGCAGTTCATTCCAGACCAGACCTTCTTTGAAAGGCAGTAAAAGATAGATAATGCCTTCAAGTTCGACTTGCAAGGCTTTAGCGATATTTTCCACATAGATTAACGCGATACAATCTGCCGCCAGATCCTCTTTATATTTCGCTACAAAAACGGGCAGTAACTCGAGTTTAGGCAACAGGCCGTTAATGAATTTAATCTTGTCGTTTTCAATGATCAAGGCCGCATGAATCAACAGCGCTTCCGGGGGCTTGAAGTCATGTGTCGTGCCTTCACGCAGCGCGCCTTCTTTTAAAACCAGGTCGCCACGGTAAGCGTAAACGCCTGGCGTGCTGGTTTGACCGTTAACCAGCGTGACCGTTAATAAGCCTTTAGCTTCATAAGTTTCTAGTAGCATTGTTTTTTCTCCTGATGAGTTGAGTAGGGTGTAGTCGTTTGTTTTTTGTTTTATCGCGCTATTAATCTACAGCCAAGGTGACTTCCGTTGATTTCATCAGCGCATAGGCTTTACTGCCAATTTCAAGGCTAAGGGTCTCAACAGAAATTTTAGAAACAATCGCAATCACCGAGACTTCAGGCGCTACTTGCAGCGTGACCTCCGATACCATGTTGCCATGGGTGATGACGGTAACGATGCCTTGCCATTGGTTACGAGTACTGAGTTTCATGGGATGTTCCTTGCTGTTATGAAAGTGCTAATTAATGATAAAGCATGGTTTATGCCAACGTTAACTGTCTATTTATTACTTTTAAAACAGGTGGTTGGGCGTGTTCTTGTGTTAAGGTTATTGCTATTTAAATCAACAATGCCTATCGTCTTGTTGCTCATTGTTACAAACCTTACAATGACCGACGTAAAGCAGCGTTGCTAAGCGTTATGGGCATCCCACAGACGCTTATAGCAGCTATCCATCAGCGACAGTTTTGTCGTTAGCTGATTTAGCCGGTTAAATTCGTGAAACCGGCCGTGCTTGCCTGCGCTATACCATTGCTCCATGGCCTGGTTTAGCCGGTGTTTGTCCGTATAGTCTTCAGCTATCTGGGCTTTCAACCAGCTCATGCTATTGCCGGGCGTTAAATCGACGATACGATAACGCACGGCGTCCTTAAATATAGTTACCCCACCGCCTTCTGCCGCAGTCCGGCTCAGCTTTAGCGGATCAATGATTTCAACGCCTGCCAGATAATCAATGGCAAACTCGTGCAGTTCAGGCAGCCAAGGCACAGTCGGACCCATTAATACCGTGGTCGCATGTTGAGCAAGCTCGGCCAAACGCGGGAAGGTTTTATTGGTAATTGAACTGGCCGTTAAAAATACCCAGTCGGCGTCGGGTAATAAAAACTCACAGGCGGGATCAGGATAATCACCCGTTACAGGCTGCCGCTCTATGATACTCAGCTTGAGTTGCTCGGCATAACGCTCTATGCCCGGATAACGCCCAACCACAACGACTTTTTTATCGTGCAACTGAGGTAAGAAATGTTCAAACACTGCCAGATTGGCGTTGTCGGGGGACGGCAACAGGGTTATTCCCGACGGCAGTTCATAGCGGTTCAAACTGCAATTAATCGCCGCCATCCCAACCGTCGCCTTGTAGGGCTCCCAGTCGGTAATCCAACTCGCCAACTCTGCGAGGGTTTTACCGCTTAAGGTCCCCGGCCAGGATAGGGTGCGGGTGGGGTTGCCAGGACTCATCGCCAGACCTGTATGCTGCGCTTTGCAAATAGTCCAGACCAAGCCGATGTTCACTTCGGTGACTTGAGTATCAGAGCTGACATAATCTTGCAGCAGTTCATAAATGCGTGAGGGATTTCCCATGTCGCTTAATCTGGCATAGCCAATAACTTGGCTTCGGATTTGATCTGATCCCCTTTACCCCAGGCGGTCACGCCCTCGACAAAGCAGTTGGCTTTACCTGGATGAGGTTTGACCACATCATATTCCGCGTAAAAAGTGCCATCGCTATTAAACTGCAAGCTGCCGATGCGCTGGCTTTTGGCGTCCTCGTACCAATAGCAGGCTAGGTTTTGCTGTCCGGTAAAAGGATCTTTGGTCAGTACAAAACTGGCCTGATCGTAATAGGGATAGCGGGTTAGTTCTGCTACTGCAAAACCCAGCTTGTCGATTTCTTCAGCCAATCTGAGGCAGATGCTTTCTGCCAGAAGACGGTTTAATGTGATATGAGCAGATATTTCCATTATTCAACTAGCCCCGCCGCTAAAGCCCTAATCACAGAGTAGCCAAAAAGGTCTTCCGGATCCAGTTGTTGTAAATGTGACAAAATCAGCTGGGCTTCTGTCCTAAGCCCAAGCCTTAGCTTGATAAAAGCCAAGGCTTTCAGTGTATAACAATAAAACAGGACGCTGTCCTGGTCATAGCTTTGCCATTGGATAAGGTTTTGAACCAGCAGGTGAGAGTCGCTGGAAAATCCGCCTTGTCTTGCCGCTTCCTCAAGACCTGCGAGCACCATCCGCTCAGCATCCAGCAGACGCTTGTGAAAAAAATAAAATTTATACAATGCGAAATAGGTTTGCAAACACTGGCTATCCAGGGTTTGAGCTTGTAAAAACAGCTTTTCCGCCCGGCTTGGATCAATAGAAGTTGCCGCGACAGCCATTTGTAAAAGCTGATTCACTTCGGCGGGTATATTCGGGCAAAACAGCATCCTCTCCTCTACAAACGACATTGAATTCATTACCAGATCTCGGCAGGAACGATCAGGCTGGCAACCGGTTCGCCGCCCAGCAGATGTTGCTCAATGATGGTTTTGACATCCTCTTTTTTAAGCTTGCCGTACATAATCCCTTCCGGATACACCAGAACGCTGGGGCCTATCATGCAGGGCCCCATGCAGCCAGTGTTGGTTAGGCAGATTTTTTCGTATAAATTTCGGGCCTGTATTTCGTTCATGAACTCATTCATGATTTCAGCGCAACCCGAACTGGCGCAAGAACCTCGAGGATGGCCCTGCGGACGATTTTGAGTACAGACAAAGACATGTTTTTCCGGTCTGGCCATGGTTATATTCCTTGTGTTAGGCAGCTTGTTTATGTTCGTGAGTAAAACAGTCTTTAGGACAGACTTTGGAGCAGGCTTCGCAACCGATACAATCGAGGCTGTTTTTTAAACTCATGACCATGCTGTTGTCGTCATCGTCTTCAAAGTCGCCATAATCATCATCGAAATCAGCAGGATCGAGCGCATCGGCTTTTTCCACCAGATCGAACACATCGCGAGGACAGACTTTAAAGCAGCGGCCGCAACCGATGCAGGTCTGTTGATTAATGACAGTGACATAGGCGGGTGTCCATGGGGTGCCGCCAAAGGTAACGCCGGTTACAAATTCAGACATAGTATTCTCCTTCAGCTCGTTTCAGTAAATGCAGCCAGCAGCTTTTGATTGGCCTCGTCCCAGGCTTTACAAGCCTTATAAGTAGCCTCTGCAATGCCCATAATTTCACCATAGGCCTCAGGCAGACGGTCTTCGATCAGATCATGCAATTCCATCGCCTGTTCACTGGCTAGGCGTTTGTTCTTTTTAACGTCCTTTTCCAGTTGTTTTAACATTTCAGACATAATCGCCTCCTTAGTCAGTTGCGGCCGCATGATATTTTTCGATTAAGCCGAGCGCATTGGCGATGATCTTGTCGCTTTTATCGCACAGGTCTTCCAGACTGGAGAAGCCAAAACGATGGGTGTCACGCAATATTTTATCGACCACAATCAGTTTGCCGACCATGATCAGCGCCCGACCAAAGCCCTCATGGCTCAGATGAACCATCGGCGCCGCCATCAGACCGGATTTTTTCTCAATCAATGTCGCCAAGGAGTTGTAATAGGCTTTTAGGCGGGCGATGGTTATTTCGTCAGGATCACCAATCACCGGAATATTTTTCTTACGCTCCTTCGTCAAGACGATAGGGTCAATGATTTTTGCTTCCGACCAACCATCATAGGTATCGTAAGAATCAATCGCGCGTAGCTGTTTAATCATATCCTTTACTATGTCGGAACTTAGATTGGTATCGTCTTCTTGTATAACTAATGCGGCAGTGGCCATGATTTTTCTCCTGATTTTAATATTAATAAGGGTTAGCGTAGCGTCGCCCAACATTTGAAAATTTTTATCGGATTACGCTACGCCAACCCGAGCCGCATTGTTATCGTTCTATTCGTCCCAACCTTCATCCTCCATAAGCTTAAACCGTTCCGGGTCGGGGGCTTTATACTGGTTAATCGCTTTTGCCAGCCAGCTGGACGGACCTGCTTTTATTTCATTTTGCAGATCAGCAATTAAATCTTTAATCTTGCTGCCTTCATGCACCTTAACCGGCTGTATGTTTTTGACGATAAGCTGATTGATGGCCGAGCCGCCGATTGCCTGGCAATACACCGCCGCACAGCCGTTTAGCAGCTCAATCTTGACTGACAACTTGTCTTCGTTACCATCCTGACTCAGTTCGCCGAACTGGGCGGCTTCCAGCAATTGCGCATCATCCCTATCCACCGCATAAACGGCGAAGGATTTAGCCGAGCCAAAATGCTGGTTTACCGTTTCCATGTCGGTGGTCGCAAAGGCTATTTTCAAGGCTGTTTCCATAAAGGTTTTCTCCTCTGGGGTTTGCACGAGTGCCAACCGCCGTGTTAATGACATGACAAGGGGTAGTCGGTGATTTCGCTGGCGGGTTTTTGGCCGTAAATCGAGCGGTAGACCGGAATTTCTTCATGCGAAAAATTGATCACCAGATTGGCCAGATCAAATAGGGTCTGCCGCGAACCGCGATAACCGACCCAGGTCTTTTGATAGCCACCGATGATATCGTAGAGCGGAAAGCCGGCTCTCAGGATAGGCGCGTCCAGTCTTGCGGCAGTATTTACCGCATGGGAATTGCCAATCACCAGCTGCACCTTATTGGCCTTGCCAATATGTTCCATATCTTCAAGATCGCCGATTTTGATGCTATCGACCGGAATCTTTGCCAGCAACGGAACGTTGCAGGAAGTGACGGCGGCGGCGACTTCGGCGCCCATTTCCTGAACCAGAGCCACAAACGCATTCAACAAATCCGCATCAGCGGCAATCGCAATACGTAACTGACCTAGCATAAAATGCGTGTCCAGCATCGCGTCCTGCAATTGCGAGCGCTGCCGTTCGATACGTTCAGATACTGGGTTGCCGCTGATTTTTGCCAAGGCTAAAATCAACGCATCATTGGCCTTCAAGCCGTAAAGATGCTCGAGGTAATAGGTCGGTACGCCGGTTTTTTGTTCCAGCAGCTCCGCAGCCTTACAAAGCGACGGGCCGATAACCACCGTCGCCAACGCATCGCCGAGCGTCGCCATTGCAGATATTAAAGTGCCACCTATCGTCACAGGACTGAAGTCTTCATCGGTCAAGCAGCCATCCAGCGAATCGGAAATGTCGGGTACGAAAACAGGCCTGAGCTGGAATTGCTCAAAAATATCCCGTAGCGCTTCTAGATCGCCGGGCGTCAGCATGTAATTAACCAGCACATTGACCTGATGCTTCCGTTTGCCGGGATAGGTTCCTACCTCTTTGGCCTCCGGCACCAAGGCGCGAATAATTTCGGTCAGGGTCAAAGCAAAGCCTGTTTCAACACTGCCGGTAAAATCAGGCGTGTTAACCGCTACGACAGCAACATCGGCAAATTCCGGATGATCTTCCCGAAACTCCCTGACATTTCGCTGGACATCGGCACCCTGTGTTTCGGCCAGACCGGTGGTTAAAATGGTAATCAGCGCCGGGCGTGATTTTTCAGCGATAGTGAGAATACCTTCACGGACATTTTCGTCTGCGCCCATCACCGAACTGCCCTGATCCATCGCGGTGCTTTGCAAGGGAATGGGTTCCCTGAAATGGCGGACAAAAAATACCTTGGCAAAAGCCGTGCAGCCTTGCGAGCCATGCAGCATCGGCATTGCGCGGTTAAAGCCCAGCGTCGCCAGCGAGCCGCCTATGGGCTGGCTGGCTTTCAACGGATTAACCGATAACGCTTTATTTCTTTTCAGGATATCAGCCATGGCTAGCATCCCCCACTTTGAAAAAGGGGGGCTAGGGGGGATTTTACCTTCCAGGGCGCAGGCGCTCTAACAGCCTCCCATACCGGACTTTCTATCGTCAAGGCCAATTGGCGCACCAGTTCCAGCATGCCCTGATAGCCTT
>QYQN01000072.1 GCA_007280895.1 Methylococcaceae bacterium | reverse complement strand
CGTGGCGATTATTCCTACCATAATAAGAAGTGCTGGGAATAAATACCAACGCCCACGCGCAGCGGTGATTGTTGTACAATATCGGTGTTAACATTTTGAGCTTATATGAGACTCGCTTTAGCCACGTCAAGCAGTATGACTAAACTGATATCATGAGGCCTACTAGGTGGAGTCTACACTTTTTGCTGCATACCTTAACTTAACCAAATAAGGCACTAAGGTAGTTGAATTGTGCCATCGAAAGACAGATGTAACATTTATGTTTTAAGGTAGCGGTTACATCACTACACCACGACCCTTTTAGTTTCCGTTTGCATTCATACTTTACCTTCTCATGGCTTACGAATTATTACTTAAAACACTTCAAGATAGAGGCAAGTTGTCACTTTCAGAATTAAAAAAAGTTGAACGTGTGCAAAAAAGTTCGGTTGGGGAAACGCTGCCACACTTGCTGGTAAAGCTAGGGTTATGTTCAGAAAATGATGTGGCTGAGGCGTTTGTAACAAGTGGGTCTTATCAAAAAATGACGGCTGAGCAATTGCCCATGGATGTGCAATTACCCCCATCTATTTCATTACGATTTTTAAAACAATGCCATGTTATTGGTGTGCAGCACGATGAGCACACGATTACTGTGTGCATGATGGATCCTGAAGATCAGTTTGTTATTAATGCCTTACGCTTGGCAACGGGAAAAACAATCCAAGCGCAGGTGGGGCTGTTATCTGAAATTGATACGGCACTGGAAATTCAGTATGGGGAAGGGCGCTCACAAATGGATAAAATCATGGATGATTTGAGTTTTGATGAGGTGGGCGAGGAAGATTTAGAGCATTTAAAAGATTTAGCCAGCGAAGCACCTGTCATCAAAATGGTTAATCTTATTATGCAGCGTGCAATTGAAACTAAAGCCTCAGATATTCATATCGAACCCTTCGAACAATCACTTAAAGTACGGTTACGCATTGATGGCGTGTTACAAGAAATTGATGCGCCTCCTGTAAAATCAACTGCGGCGGTTATTTCACGCATCAAAATCATGGCAAAGCTTAATATTGCGGAACGTCGCTTACCTCAAGATGGGCGTATCAAAATTCAAATGCTGGGCAAAGAATTAGATTTACGGGTCTCCAGTATTCCCACTATGTATGGCGAAAGTGTTGTTATCCGTTTATTAGATAAAGAAAATACTGTTTTAGATTTTGAGGGCTTAGGTTTTTCTGGTGTGCATTTAGAGCGTTTTCTTGAAGTGCTTGCCTTACCACATGGCATTATTTTAATCACTGGGCCGACTGGAAGTGGTAAATCAACCTCCATGTATGCTGCGTTAAAACAATTAAATACCTCGGCGCGTAAAATCATTACGGTTGAAGATCCCGTTGAATATCAAATGGAAGGGATTAATCAAATTCAAGCTAAACCTCAAATCGGCCTGACCTTTGCTTCGGCATTACGTTCTATCGTTAGGCAAGATCCCGATATTATTATGATTGGTGAGATGCGCGACTTAGAGACTGCGCGTATCGCCGTGCAGTCAGCCTTAACTGGACATTTAGTTTTATCAACCTTGCATACCAATGATGCGGCGGGTGGCGTAACACGGCTGTTGGATATGGGCTTAGAGGAATATTTATTAACCTCAACAGTCAATGGTATCTTGGCACAACGGCTAGTTAGAAAACTGTGTCTGCATTGTAAAGAAGCATATCAAGTCACTGAGCTGTTAATAACTGAATTACGTTTACGTCGCTATCAGCCGGCAGGCGATATTGTCTTATACAAGCCTAAAGGCTGTGCGGCATGCAATCAAATGGGCTACCGAGGTCGAATGGCAATTATTGAATTTTTACCCATGACCGATGCTGTTCGCAAATTAATCATGGCACACGCGGAAGCGGGCAAAATTCAAAAATTAGCCATTGAAGAAGGTATGCAAACCTTATACGAAAATGGCTTAACGAAAGTGCTGGAAGGCGTTACCACCATCGAAGAAATTATGCGTGTAACGGCTGAATAATCATGAGTTTATTTAGTTATAAAGCCATTAATCCAGCCGGTGAAAGCGAAGAAGGTATGCGCGAGGCAAGCGACGATAAACAGCTTATTCTGGCTTTGCAAAATGAAGGGTATATTCCTATTCGTGTGGTGCTAGCAAGTTCTCGCTCTTTGTTTGGCTTGAGTGGCAATAAAGCAAACAAATTAACCGCCAAAGATACGGTGTTTTTTACCTCAGAATTAGCCACTCTTTTAGAATCTGGCTTACCCTTAGATAAATCCTTAACCGTCATGATGGAGTTAACTGAGGATAATGATCGTTTAGGCAAATTACTCACCAAAGTGCTAGAAAAAGTTAAAAGTGGTACGTCTTTAGCTGAGGCACTGGAACTGCAAGCAGGCATATTTAGTAAATTTTATTTAAATATGATTCGTGCTGGTGAAGCAGGCGGCAGTTTAGGGGAGGTGCTGGCGCGACTAGCCGAATACCTGGAACGCTCACAAGAACTTAAAGAAACGGTCAGTACTGCTTTAATTTACCCCACTATTTTATTGGTCATGTCGCTGGCGTCAGTCATGATTATGCTGACTTTTGTTGTGCCACAATTTACAGAAATGTTTGAGAGTGCAGGCAAAGCCTTGCCTATTTCAACGCAAGTTGTGGTGGGCATGGCAGAATGGTTAAAAAATTATTGGTGGCTGTTACTTGCCATAGGTTTTAGTGGTTCGGCTTACATGCGCCATCAACTTGCCAACCCCATAAGCAAAAAAATCTGGGATGGCTATTTTTTAAAATTACCGTTATTTGGTGCAATTTTACTTAACAAAGAAACAGCGAATATCACGCGTACCTTGGGCACGTTATTGGGTAATGGCGTTTCTATTATCGCCGCGTTAGTTATTGTAAGAGAAACCGTTGACAATTTAGTGGTCGCCGATACCATTGCCGAAGCCGAAGAGCAGCTTAAACAGGGGCGGCATTTATCAGATGCTTTACTAGAACGTGGGCTGTTTCCTAAAATGGCGATGCAAATGATTAAAATGGGCGAAGAAACAGGTCGTTTAGAGGAAATGTTACTGCGCGTTGCGACTATTTATGACAAACAATTACGGGTAGCGATTCAGCGCATGTTAGCTTTTTTAGAGCCATTATTAATTATCAGTTTAGGGCTTATTATTGCCGGCATTATTGTGTCTATATTGTTAGCCATCTTAAGTGTTAATGACTTAGCCTTTTAAACACGTTTACTTAGAATATCTTTACTTGGAATACAGCAACAATGAAAATTAATCGACATCACCAACAAGCAGGTTTTACCTTATTAGAATTATTAGTGGTTTTAGGCATTATTGCCATGCTCGCAGGGATTGTTGGGCCGCAAGTGATGAAGCACATGGGTGAATCTAAAACCAAGGCAGCAAAAGTACAAATTGAAGATTTGTCTGCCACATTGGATATGTACAAACTAGATTTAGGGCATTATCCAAGCACCGAAGAAGGCCTAAAAGCGTTGATTGAATCACCCGATAGTGCCAAACGCTGGAACGGTCCTTACTTACAAAAAAGTAAAATCCCTCTGGATCCATGGCAGCAAGAATATCATTACACTGCGCCAGGTGAACATGGCAAATTTGATTTATATTCGTTCGGTGCCGATCTTAAAGAAGGTGGCGAAGGTGAAGATCAAGATTTAGTCAGTTGGGAATAACTATGCGGTTAGTCGCCCTGTTGATACGTGTTGGCAACAGTGTTCATGACACCTAAGTTAGCGCGTGGCTTTACCTTAATTGAAATCATGATTGTATTAGTTATCATGGTTTTAGGCGTTGCCGCTATAACGGGTGGCATCGCTTCAGGGCAAGACACGGCAACACTTAAAGCGACCGCAAGAGAACTTTTATCAGCATTTCGTTATGCCCACGGACAAGCCTTAATGGAGCATCAGGAGGTCACGGTTGATTTTAATCTTGAAGACAATACCTACACACTAAGTAGTCGCGATAAAGTCTATGCTATTTCTAAAGATATCAGCCTCAGTTTACTGACCGCAGAAGAAGAAGTATTTGGGCAAGGGCAAGCCAGTATGCGTTTTTATGCAGATGGCTCGGCATCAGGCGGACGGGTTACCTTAGAAAATGCCAAAGGCAAACTACAGATTAATAATAACTGGTTAACGGGCGCCAGTGAATTACTCGATGTACTGGATGATGAACACTAAACAACACGGTTTTTCCTTACTTGAGGTGTTAATTGCTTTTTCAATTTTGGCCTTGTCCTTAGGTATTTTGCTGAAGATTTTTTCTGGTGGCGTAAATACCGCCATGGTGGCGGAAGAATACACCACCGCAATCCAGCTTGCCGAATCGCTAATGACGCGCGTAGGGGAAGATAAGCCCTTAGTGACAGGTGAAGAATCAGGCATTGAAAACGAAATCTATACATGGCGCATAAGCATTAGTCCCTACCTATTTAATCCCGACCACGTGGACAATGACAAATTAAAAATACAGGTATTTCAGGTGCATATCAACATCAGCTGGGCCATAGGGCATGGTCAGGAACGTGAGTTTGATTTAACTAGCATAAAACTTGCGCCGCAAAAGGCTTTATAACATGGTGTACTCCATCCCCCCAGCCTTAACGCCCACTACAACGCGCGTTCTAGCCAAGCAAACTGGTTTTACACTTATAGAAGTGTTAATCGCGATGAGTCTATTAAGCATTATGGTTATCTTATTGTTTGCAAGTCTTCGTATTTGTGCAGTGAGTTGGGAAAAAGGCGAGCAAAAAATTGCTGATGTAAATGAAATAGCCGTAGTGTATCAATTCTTTCAACGCCAATTAGCCGTTACTAAGCCCGTTTGGGATGAATTCAATTACCAAGATGATAGACGTTTCGCATTTGCAGGTGGACACGAATACCTTAAATTTGTCAGTGAGTTTCCTGCCAGTTCGGCACGCGCGGGACTACAATTATTTTCTATCGAATTAGAAAATAATCCTGAAAATCGTCAAAGCTGGATTGTTCATGCCAACGTGGTGCCGTTTTACAAATTAGTGCAAGAAAGCACCAACGATATCTCCAGTGTGGTGCTAATCAAACATATCAAATCACTGCAATTTTTTTATTTAGGCGATACTGTGGAAGGTGAAAATGCCCTCTGGCAAGACGAGTGGCTGGGGCAAGAAACCTTACCCAAACTTATAAAAATTGAACTGCAACGCGACGATGGTGTCTATTGGCCACCCATGATTATCGCCTTAAAAATTGCGGGTGCTGAGGATGGCTCGGTGTATGGTGGTGGCGTGGTTGAAGATAACCCT
>QYQN01000004.1 GCA_007280895.1 Methylococcaceae bacterium | reverse complement strand
GAGATGATGTTGCGCGCATTTTGCGGACTTAATCTGATCATACTCAATGTTAATGGAACGGATTGCTGCTGTATGACGCAGCTAAATACAGTACAGGCGCGTATTTTAGCGTTGCTTGGATTCCCTGTTAGCCTTTATCAAGGCATTGCGGGGCAATCTGCTGAACTGGCCGTCTGAATGGGCGAACCGAGAGTTAAACTGGTTTAGAGAAGGCGATATTATCAATCAAACGGGTCTTGCCAAGTCTTGCCGCTGTTAAAATTACTATTTCGTTATCAATTAATTGCGCGGGCTCTAAATCATCACTACGACAAATTGTGAAATATTCTGGTGCAAATCCAGCGGCAGTTAAATTGTCTAGTGCGGTCTCTTCAATCTTAGTAAAGTCAGTATGATGAGTCATAACTTTCTCTTTAGCCTGCCTAAGTGTTTGGTACAGCAAACGTGCCTGTTTAGTCTCGTGCTCAGTAAGATAGCTGTTTCGGGAGCTTAACGCTAAGCCGTGCGCATCGCGAATGGTTGTAACGCCCAGTATTTCTATAGGCAGATGTAAGTCTCGCACCATGATTTTTATTAAGGTTAATTGCTGAAAATCTTTACAGCCAAATACGGCAATGGTTGGCGTAATTAAGTTAAATAATTTACAGACAATAGTGGCTACACCATCAAAATGGCCAGGTCTAGCTACACCACAATACTTGTTAGCTAAGTTATGCACAGTGACAAGTGTTTGTGCCTTTTCAGGATAGATATCTTTGGCAGTTGGATGAAATAAAAGATCCGCATCAAGCGCTTCAAGTATTTGACTATCCTCCTCTAGTGTCCGAGGATAGCGGGTAAAGTCATCAAGTTCCCCAAATTGAAGCGGATTAACAAAAATACTCACTACTACGCGCTTAGCTTTTGTTTTGGCAATCTTGATTAGTTCAATATGACCTGCATGGAGATTGCCCATTGTGGGGACGAAAGCAATGCTTTCTTGATGTTTTCGCCAATCTTGAAGTGAGTCTTGTAAAGTTTGAATAGAGGTAGAATAAATCATTAACTGTAGAAGCTGTGTTCAGAAGTTGGAAATTCGTGATTTTTGACTGCGTTATGATAATTAGCTACAGCCTGTTTTATAGAATTCGTTGCTTGTAAAAAATTTTGAGAAAATCTAGGTGTTTTTTCAATGCCGATATTAAGTAAGTCATACAACACTAATACTTGCCCATCGCAGTCAATACCAGCGCCAATACCAATAACTGGAATATTAAGTTGCGCCGCTATTGTTTTGGCGAGTTGAGCAGGGACGCACTCTAGCACTAATAGACTAACACCCGCCGCTTCTAATGCTAGCGCAGCAGTGAGAAGCACTTCAGCATCGGCGGCTGTTTTGCCTTGTACAGTATAGCCGCCCAATTGATTAATTGATTGCGGTAACAAGCCTAGGTGTCCGCAAACAGGTATGCCTTGGTCAAGAATAAAGCGAATAATATCCAGTTTTAAGCCTTCCAGTTTAACCATTTGAGCGCCTGCTTGAATAAGCTGCATAGCATTTTTAGCTGCAATTAACGGCGTTGGGTAGGTCATAAAAGGTAGGTCGGCAATGAGGAAGCTGCGTTTTCTTGTACGATTAACGCAACGTGTGTGATAAATCATATCGACTAAACTTACTGGTAGTGTCGAGGAGTGACCCTGAATGGTCATTCCTAAGGAATCTCCAACCAAAAGAATGTCTATTCCTACTTGGTCTAATAACGCACTAAAACTGGCATCGTAAGCGGTGAGACAGGAGATTTTAATATTCTCTTGCTTCATTTTGTTAAGATCAATTAGCGTAAGAGGTTTGCGATTAGCTGTTTGCATGTGTACTCAATTTTTTTAACCCAGCTAAAGGACAGCGTTTAATTAGCTCTGCAATATGCCCTTTGCTAGGAATGTTGATGTCTGGTGCTATTTCGTTCAATGGATATAGAACAAAAGCGCGTTCAGTAATACCTAAATGCGGAACGATTAATTCTGGTAAATCAATGGTTTCATTGCCATACAGTAAAATATCTAAATCTAAAGTACGCGCTCCCCAGCGCTGACCTTTACGAACGCGACCTTGGGCGTGTTCAATGTCTTGTAAAAATTGTAATAACTGTTGCGCGCTGAGAGGCGTTTTAACGGACAGCACCGCATTGACATAATCGGGTTGATCTTGAGGTCCCATTGGGGCACTGTGATATAAGCTAGAGAACGCATATTCACTGATGTCGTGGTGAGCAATAATTGCGTCACGAGCAGATAAAATTTGTGATGTGGGCCTGGCCAAATTACTGCCTAAACCAATAAATACATCGATTAAAGATGACGCAAAAGAGTTCATTGTAAATCTATAGTAAGTGTTGCTATTTTTGTTAATCGTGACAAAAAACAATAACAGCCTAATGTTAAGGGAAAAGCTTGCGTTGTACTGAACACGATAAAAACCTTATTGAGTGTCGCTAGAGGATGGGCTTTGGATTACTTTTTTGCGGTAAGGTTTTTTACGAAATTTTTTATGCGAGCCTCGTTGTTGAGGTTGCGTCATTTTTCTTTGCTCTAATTCATCTGCGTGTTGAAAGTTTAGCCACCAGTCGATCATTTCTTGGCTTACTGCGCCCGTGCTTTGTCGAAGCACTAAAAAATCAAAGCCTGCTCTAAACCTTGGGTGAGTAAGTAATCGACTAGGTTTTGAGCCAGTTCTGGCGTCAAATTTGGGTTGTAAATTCCATACTTCACGCATTGCATTGGTGATGTGGCGAGGTAATGCGGTAATTTTTGTTTGTTTAGCAAGAATTTCGTTTGCCGCTTCCTGAAAGGCAATATAGGGGGCGATGTTATGAGTCATTTTCTTAGTGGCCAGTTGACTAACAGGCTCCCATAAAAATGCAGCAAATAAGAAATAGGCGGTTACGGACTTGCCGTCCATTATTCGATTGTCTGAATTTTCCAAAGCTTTAATAAGTAATAACTGGGGAAAATGTTTATTTTCAGTGCTAAGGCAGCGCTCGGTTTCAGGAAATAAAACCTGAAACAATTGGTAATGTCTTAATTTTTCAAATGTTTGCAAGCCTGAACCATAAAGAAAAAGTTTGATGACTTCATCATATAATCGTGCAGAAGGAATATTTGAAAGTTGGGGTGCGGTAGCAAGGATGGCCTGTTCGCAGGTGAGTTCAATGTTAAAGCCAAGTTTTACAGCAAATCGAATAGCCCTAAGCATGCGCACAGGATCTTCTCGTAAACGGGTGGTTGGATCACCAATTAACCGGAGTACGCCAAGCATAAGGTCGTTCATGCCTTGCGCGTAATCAATCACTGAAAAGTCTCTAATATTGTAATACAGAGCATTGATGGTAAAATCGCGTCGCCATACGTCTTCTTCAATAGTGCCATAGACGTTGTCACGTAATAACCGACCTTCTTGGTTTAATACTTGTTTGTCGTTGGGTTCATCAGCAGCACCGCGAAAGGTTGCCACCTCTATTACCTCTTTGCCAAAATGAACATGCGCTAGTCTAAAGCGACGACCAATAATTCGACAATTACGAAATACCCGTCGGATTTGTTCAGGATCAGCGTTAGTCACCACATCAAAGTCTTTAGGTTCGCGACCCAGCAATAAATCTCTTACGCAGCCACCAACAAGATAGGCTTCGTAGCCTTCTTTTTGTAGGCGGTAAAGTACTTTAAGTGCATTATCACTGATTTGTGAACGCGAGACAATGTGCTCAGATCGTGGGTAAATTTTATGTTGGTTTTGTGTATTGGTGGCTTCTGTTTCGTTTAAATTTGCTTTAAAAACAGATTTAAAAAAACTTAAAACAGGTTGTGCGCCAATATTGATTTTTTTTATTATCGTAATCATATTATTTCAGTGAATTCCAGTCTCGAAAGACGTTTTTCTTTTCTTTTACATTCCCCTTTTGAATATAGTAGAATCGCAATAATGAATTTTAGCAAGTATGCGTCATCTATTTCATTAAATATTAAAGTTCAGACACCCTTTTTTTTTAATTTTTTTCATTTTAGTGTAATGACAGGATTGTTTATGTTCAAAAAGATTCTTTCTGCTTTATTAGATCACCCTTTATTAACTAGCATCTTTGTTGCTGATTTCTTTATTCTTTTATTTCATCGCCCACCATTCTTATTTTCTTTAGCCATGTTAGCTGGCTTGATGGCGATTTGTATGTATTTTGGTCAAAAACTAGCCTTATTTAAAGCTTAATTTTATTGCATCAAGATTTTATAAGATACAGCAGTGCGCAAATTATCTTCAAGTGTCTCTGCAATGAGCCCTGGTTTTTTAACGCGTTTAAGTGCTCTTTTTTACGATAGTATATTGCTGCTGGCGTTATTTTTTTTGGCTACAGCACTCTTGCTTCCGTTTAATAATGGTCAGGCATTTACGGGACATGATTACTATTATCCCTGTTATTTATTAGCAGTGAGTTTTATTTTTTATGGTTGGTTTTGGACTCATGGGGGGCAAACCTTAGGTTTAAAGGCGTGGAAACTTAAAGTGTTGACACTCGATAAAAAACCGCTTAACTGGAAGCACGCTTTAATTCGTTTTTTAGCGACACTGCTTTCATGGTCAGTCTTTGGACTAGGTTTTTTATGGATTTTAGTGGATAAAAATCGATTAAGTTGGCACGATCACTTATCCAATACTGCGGTGTTTTATGATACATAACAGCTCATTCATCCTAAAAACACTTAATGTATAACTACTTATCTTCACTGAAGTGCGCTTTTAAATCTCAGGTTCCCCCATATTATGAATAATAAACTGCTTGAAAACACCCGTTTACCTCAATTTTCTAAAATCTCCTCAGAACACATTGAACCAGCGATTACGAAATTACTTGATGATGCGCGTGCCATTGTTGTCTCCTGTTTAGCGTCTCAAACATCCTATACTTGGGACAATTTAATTGCTCCTATTGAAGCAATCGAAGATCGCTTAAACAGAGCGTGGTCACCGGTAAGTCATCTTAATGCCGTCATGAATAATGACGCACTTAGACAAGCTTATAACGCCTGCCTGCCCAAATTGAGTGAGTATTCTACTGAAATGGGACAAAACGAAGCCTTATTTAAAGCCTATTGCGGACTTGCTGAGAGTGCTGAATTTAGGCAGTTAGCTAAAGCACAACAACGCATTATCAGCAATGGCTTACGTGACTTTACTTTATCTGGGATTGATTTACCTCCTGCACAACAGCAGCGTTATAAAGAAATCAGCCTTGAATTGTCTGCCTTAGCCAGTAAATTTGAAGAGAACGTTTTAGATGCTACCAATGCGTGGAGTAAACACCTGACACATCACGATGCATTGGCTGGTTTACCTGATTCAGCGTTACAACAAGCTAGGCAAGCCGCCGAGCAAAAAGGGCTAGAGGGTTGGTTAATTAGTTTGCAATTTCCTTCGTACAGCGCGGTGATGACTTATGCTGATGATCGTATTTTACGCGCAGAACATTACACTGCCTTTGCAACGCGGGCATCAGATCAGGGACCTCATGCGGGGCAATGGGATAATACTGCGTTAATGGCAAAAATTTTAGCTTTACGTCATGAAAAAGCCGTGTTGCTGGGTTATGCAAATTATGCAGAATTATCTTTAGCGGCAAAAATGGCGCATCAACCTTCCGATGTGATCAGTTTCCTTGAAAATTTAGCTGAGAAATCGCGTTCACAAGCACAACAAGATTATGCAGACTTAACTGCTTTTGCCAAAAAGCATTGCGCAATTGCTGATTTAGAAGTGTGGGATATAGCTTATGTTTCAGAGAAAATGCGTTTACATGCGTATGATTTATCGCAAGAAACTGTAAAAGCCTATTTTCCAATAACCCAAGTTTTACCAGGCTTATTTGCGGTGGTTAAAAAATTATATGGCCTGTGTATTACAGAAGAAACAGAGTTTGATAGCTGGCATCCTGACGTTAAATTCTTTGCAATACATGATCAACAGCAACACTTACGAGGCCATTTTTTTATCGATTTATATGCGCGCCAAGATAAACGAGGTGGCGCCTGGATGGATGATTGTGTTGGGCGTAGAAAAACTTCAGACGGTGTTCAAACACCGGTAGCGTATCTGGTTTGTAACTTTACGCCACCCACAGGTACCGAGCCTGCCTTGTTAACTCATGATGAGGTGACCACCTTATTTCATGAATTTGGTCATGGCTTGCATCACATGATGACCCAAGTTGATTACCTAGGGGTGTCAGGTATTAATGGCGTGGAATGGGATGCGGTAGAACTGCCCAGTCAATTTATGGAAAATTGGTGTTGGGAAAAAGAGGCCTTAGGATTATTGTCAGGACATTATCAAACGGGAGAAGCCTTACCTGATGACTTATTTGCTAAGATGTTGGCAGCAAAAAACTTTCAAGCGGGCATGTTAATGGTTAGGCAGCTTGAATTTAGCTTATTCGATTTTAAAATCCATTTAGACTACGACCCTGCTAAAGGTGATTGCATTGCTGATACCTTAGCACAGGTTAGACAACAGGTTTCAGTTGTGCATCCGCCCAAATTTAATCGCTTTGCCCACAGCTTTTCGCATATCTTTGCAGGTGGCTATGCGGCAGGTTATTACAGTTACAAATGGGCTGAAGTATTATCTAGCGATGCGTTTTCGTTGTTTGAAGAAAAAGGTATTTTTGATCCAGACACGGGACATGAATTTTTAAGTCATATTTTAGAGCAGGGTGGTAGCGATTCGGCGATGAATTTATTTATTAATTTTCGTGGGCGCGAACCTTCCATTGATGCTTTATTAAGACATAATGGCATCACTGCATGAAGTACCATGACTTGCGCGACTTCATTAAAAAACTAGAAAAACAAGGAGAATTAAAACGTATTACGGTACCGGTTGACCCATATTTAGAAATGACCGAAATCAGCAATCGTGTCTTAAAACAGCAAGGTCCCGCATTATTATTTGAATATCCAAAAGGCTATTCTATGCCGGTTTTAACTAACCTCTTTGGTACGCCGCAACGGGTAGCCATGGGGATGGGGGCAGAATCTGTAGCTGAATTACGCGGCATAGGTGAACTCTTAGCCTATCTCAAAGAACCTGAGCCACCTAAAGGTATGCGTGATGCACTAGAGAAGCTCCCCGTGTTTAGGCAAGTATTAAATATGGCACCTAAGCTAATTAAATCTCCGTTATGCCAAGAAATTGTTCGTCAAGGCGATGAAATTGATTTAAGCGATTATCCTATTCAAACGTGTTGGCCAGGCGATGCAGGGCCATTAATTACCTGGCCCTTAGTCATTACGCGCGGACCAAATAAAGAGCGGCAAAATCTGGGCATTTATCGCCAACAAGTGATTGCAAAAAACAAAGTCATCATGCGTTGGTTAGCCCATCGTGGCGGTGCCTTAGATTTTAGAGATTGGCAACAACACTACCCAAGTAGGCCTTTTCCTGTCGCCGTAGCGTTAGGGGCAGACCCTGCAACCATTTTGGCAGCAGTCACGCCGGTTCCTGATAATTTATCTGAATATGGTTTTGCCGGCTTATTACGAGGCAGTAAAACTGAAGTCGCCCAATGTTTACTCAGTGATTTACAGGTGCCTGCCAGTGCAGAAATTGTCTTAGAAGGGTATATTTATCCAGATGAAATGGCACCAGAAGGGCCGTTTGGTGATCATACGGGGTATTACAACGAAGTTGATTCTTTTCCAGTATTCACCATTGAGCGCATTACCCAACGACAAGCACCCATCTATCACAGTACCTTTACCGGTCGTCCACCCGATGAACCTGCAATTTTAGGCGTGGCATTAAATGAGGTATTTGTACCCATTTTGCAAAAACAATTTCCTGAAATTATTGATTTTTATTTACCGCCCGAAGGCTGTTCATACCGCATGGCGGTAATCAGCATGAAAAAACAATATGCTGGTCATGCCAAGCGCGTCATGCTGGGCACGTGGTCATACTTGCGCCAATTTATGTACACTAAATTCGTGATAATTGTTGATGACGATATTAACGTACGCAACTGGGAAGACGTCATTTGGGCCATCACTACCCGAATGGATCCAGTCAGAGATTTAACTCTTTTAGAAAATACCCCGATTGATTACTTAGACTTTGCCTCACCCGTATCAGGGTTAGGCTCAAAAGTAGGCTTTGATGCAACCAATAAATGGCCAGGCGAAACCACCCGCGAATGGGGCCGCCCTATGGCGATGTCAGCAGACATTGTCCAAAAAGTAGACGCTATGTGGGCTGATTTATTTTAATAACTGCGGTGCTAGGGTTCCCATAATTTTTCAGTGCACGCAGCGTTAGTCGCGCACACCGTTGCACTGAGGTTTTCTTTTTCACTCCTCATACTTTTTCAAGTGGATGTACTAAATTCAATGGTGTTAACTTCTTTAAACAGCGTGAGTAAGTAAATGAAGCGATTTTTCTTACTCATGATGTCGTTGTGGCGACAGCAATTAAAATTGTATTTATTTGCAGGCTTTTTGGGCGCGGTTATAGGCGTGTTTATTCTTGCGCCCAGTTATAACTTTATTTCTTCAAAAGAAACAAATAACAATACCTTGTCATCAATTGATTACATGTATACGCAATTAACCTCAGTGTTAAATGGCAATATTGTAGAAGATGAGTTGCTCTTATTTTATGCTGAAATTGGTGCCATGTTGGGCGTTTTAACCGTAGGAATATATGGCTTTTTACATAAACGACTCGCCCATATTGATCAATTAAAATTAGAGTTACAAAAAGATATACACGTCATCATCGAACAAGGTGAGGGCGCATATTTAGAATTTAAATCATCGTTTCGCTGGGATTTAGAACAATCACGGATAAATCGCACGCTTGAAACCGTGGTATTAAAAACACTGGCTGGTTTTTTAAATAGCAGTCACGGCGGCACATTATTAATTGGTGTTGCTGATGATGGCAGCATTATTGGTTTAGAACAAGATTATCAATCGCTTAAAAAACACAATCAAGATGGTTTTGAGCAAGCGATAATGACTGCCGTATCAGCCCACTTAGGTGCGGATTTATGCCGTAATATTCATGTCTTATTTTATGTGTTAGAAGGAAAACATCTCTGTCGTTTAATCATTACGCCTTCGGGTCGTCCTGTGTATTTAAATCAAAATAATGTGCCTAAGTTATATGTGAGAACAGGTGGAGCTACGCGCGATTTAACCATCCAAGAAGCGTTAGAATTTGCTCAAGTGCGTTGGGAAAGAGAGTCATAATGTTAGCTATTAGTACTTTATAAGTTATGGACTTTGCACTTAAACCGCTTGCTGAACGGATGCGTCCAAACGTCCTAGCAGAATATGTTGGTCAAACGCATGTTTTACAACCAGGCAAGCCTTTGTATCAGGCAATTATTTCAGGTCAATTGCATTCCATGATTTTTTGGGGGCCACCAGGCACCGGTAAAACCAGTTTGGCAAAACTCATTGCAGGGCATTCAAACGCCGCTTTTATTCCTATGTCAGCACTGTTATCTGGAGTTAAAGAAATTCGTGCTGCCGTTGCTGATGCCAAACAGCGCTGGACAACACAGCAACAGCGAACCTTACTTTTTGTTGATGAGGTGCATCGCTTTAACAAAGCGCAGCAAGATGCCTTTTTGCCGCATGTCGAAGATGGCACTTTTTATTTCATTGGTGCCACCACTGAAAATCCATCGTTTGCGCTCAATAATGCCTTATTATCTCGTGCGCGCGTTTATGTATTGCAAACACTCACGCACGATGAATTAATTCATGTAATCAATCGCGCCTTAAGCGATGTAGAGCGCGGTCTCGGTGCATATTCTTTGCAGATGTCAGCAGAAATTAAACAAGACTTTGCCCAAGCAGCAGAGGGTGATGCAAGAAGATTGCTTAATTTATTGGACGTTGCGGCCGCCTTAGCCAGTGCGCAAGCGCAACATGACATTACCCCTGCTATTGCTCAAGAAGTGTTAGCAGAAGGTGTGCGTCGTTTCGATAAACAAGGCGAAGCATTTTATAATCAAATTTCTGCCTTGCATAAAGCAGTCAGGGGGAGTGCGCCTGATGCCGCACTTTATTGGTTATGTCGAATGATCGACGTAGGGTGTGATTTAGCGTACCTAGCTCGGCGCATTGTAAGAATGGCTTCAGAAGATATTGGCAATGCTGACCCACGGGCACTCCAATTGGCACTTAATGCGTGGGAAGCGCAAGAACGCTTAGGCAGTCCAGAAGGAGAGTTAGTTTTAGCGCAAGCGGTGCTTTATTTAGCGTGTGCGCCTAAAAGCAATGCTGTATACAACGCCTACAACGCGGCCATGCACGATGCTAAGCAGTTTGGTAGCGTTGACGTGCCCACGCATTTAAAAAATGCCCCCACGCAGCTCATGAAAAACCTAGGGTATGGCAAAACTTACCGTTACGCTCATGACGAGCCTGAAGCCTATGCCGCAGGCGAGAATTATTTGCCAGAAACCATGCCCACTCGTCGCTATTACGTTCCTGTTGAACGCGGCTTAGAAATCAAAATAAGTGAAAAATTACGTCATCTACATACTTTAGACAATGCTGCAAAACGCCGCTAGTCAGCCTTTTTTATCTTTTTTTTAATACTAAAATCATCATGCTAAGTTACCGACACGCCTATCACGCAGGCAATTTTGCAGATGTGCTAAAGCATCTGACGTTAATCAATATTCTGAATTATTTAACAGAAAAAGATAAAAGCTGTTGTTATATGGACACCCACGCAGGAGGCGGCGATTACAACTTACGCAGCGAGTATGCACAAAAAAATCGTGAATATGAAACGGGCATTGCCAAATTGTGGTTACGCGAAGATTTACCTGAAGCTATTGCTGCTTATGTCAAGGTAATAAAAGCCTTTACCACCTCTACACAACTTACCCGATATCCAGGCTCGCCCTTAATTGCCCAACATTTATTGCGCGGACAAGATCGTTTAGAGTTATGTGAATTGCACAACACAGAAATTCACGCTTTAAAACAAACGATGTTTAAAGACAAGCGCGTGCGCGTATGGCATGAAGACGGCATGCAGTACGCTTTAAAAGCTTTGCCGCCCAAAGAGCGTCGAGGCTTAATTTTAATTGATCCATCCTATGAGCTTAAAACCGAGTATGCACAGGTAATAAAAGACTTAATCGCTATGGTTAAACGTTTTTCCACAGGTACTTACGCACTTTGGTATCCCGTGATAGAAAGAGCGCGTATTAAAAAAATGGAACGCTCATTGGTCGCCAGTAACATAAAAAATATTTTGTTAGTAGAGTTAGGGATACGCCCAGACAGTTTATTTAAAGGCATGACGGCGAGTGGCATGATTATTATTAATCCACCTTTTACTTTAGTGGCTAAAATGCAGAATGTATTGCCTTGGTTAGCACAAGAACTGGGAGAGCAAGGACAGGGCAGTTATCGTAATGAAATGCTAGTCTCAGAATAAGAGCGCGAGTAAAATGCGGAGGGTTTTGAATGTGGCCAGTGGCCACTCCCTACACATTAGTTTTTATTAAGGAATCTTTATGTTAGAAAAACACCAAATTGCCCCGATGTTTACGGTATTAAATCAAAATAATCAAAATGTTAGTTTGACTGATTACACGGGCGAGAAAAACCTAGTACTGTATTTTTATCCCAAAGATGATACGCCAGGCTGCACCATAGAGGCCAATCAATTTACCCAATTAGAAGCAGAGTTTAGCGCACTAGATACGGTCATTCTGGGCGTGAGTAAGGACACCTGCGCCAGTCATGCAGAGTTTGTTGCCAAATATGATCTTAAAATACAATTGCTTGCAGATGCCAGCGGTGAGCTTTGTGAACGCTACGGCGTATGGCGTGAACGGGAAAAAGAGGGGGTAACAAGTATGGCTATACTGCGCTCAACCTTTTTAATTGATAAACAAGGTGTCATCGTTGATGTGATGTACGGCGTTAGCCCAGAAGGGCATGCTCAGGAAGTTTTAGAAAAAATAAAAAATTTACCTAAAACAGGGCAATCCACTTAACACGCAATCTTCAACAAGACTTAACCGTTCGTCCTAAACTTGTTGAGTGGGACGAACGACTTAACCTCTGGCTGTCCAGCTTTATTAGTCATGCTGAAAACTCGGGTCATGTTAATGCCGGAGAAGTGTTGAATCATTACGAGGCAAACTCACGATGAGCGTTGTTTCATTGGTCAGATCTGAAACCTCCAGAGCAACCGTACCATTTTGTGCTTCTGCAAGTAACTTTGCCGAATACGTGCCAATCCCTGTGCCACCCTGCTTACCTTGAGTCACAAATTTATTAAAGAAGGTCTCACGAATTTCAGCAGGCACGGCTCCTGTGTTTTTAATTAAAATTCGCAACGGCGTTTCATCATTCAGAGTAATCAGTACTTGGCTTTTATTAGGTGCTGCTTCGCAGGCATTATTGATCAGATTTTGAAATAATGAATAGCAGAACATCGCATCACCACAAGCCAATGGCTTGTTTGCATCATTGGATAGGGCAAAATTAACTGTGATGCTAAGATCCTTATCGGCAAAACGTGTACGGGTAATTTGAGCAATGCGAGACAGGAGGTCGTCAATCTTGATCGGTTTAGCGTCCAGCGTAAAACGCCCTGTTTCAATTTTAAAGAGTTCCTGAGACAGGTTAATCATATTTAGCACCTGCAATGCTGTGTCCTCAGCCAGTTGCAGCAGCTCTTGTTGCTTGAGGTTCATTGCGTCAACATCTGCCAATTCTTGTATCAAACCAATTACACTTGCTAATGAACCTTTCATATCATGCTGAGACATGCGCTCAACATGTTCACGCAAACGAGACATCTCCAACATATTGTCGTAATCGTTTTGCAATTGTTTATGCAGCCCAACATAGCGCATGAAATTGCAGACGCGCAGTGTTAGCACATCAGGATCAATGGGTTTACTGACAAAATCTATTGCTCCCAGTGCTAATCCAGCGAGGCGAGTGTTTTCGCCAGTCATGGCGGTAACAAAGATTACGGGAATAGACGCTGACGTTGGATGCTCGCGCATACGTCGCGCCACCTCAAAGCCATCCATGATAGGCATCATGATATCGAGCAGCACCAAATCTGGAGGGTCGTTAGCTTGACAGATGCGGAGTGCTTTTTCGCCGGATTGTGCGGTACGCACACGATATTTATCTTTAAACAGATGCGAGAGCATCAGTAGATTGTCTGGCATATCATCCACGACGAGTAGGGTTGGGCGCTTTGGTGCTGGGGTATTTTGAGTCGTCGATAAGGATGTAGACGCAATGGGCAAGGTATTAAGCCAAGCCGCATTATAGGAAGCGGTGCGGGGGGGCAGCAGAGTGCTTTGTTAATGCGTGAAGCGAGACGTTCCTTGGTAAAGGGTTTGACTATTAGTTCGCTGACGCCGCAGGCGATGGCTTCTGCAATGTATTCACGTTCAACTTCAGCAGTAATCATAATAAAGGGTAGGTGCGATAGTTTCTTATCAATACGTACCGCTTTGAGTAGCTCAAGTCCCGTCATGACCGGCATATTCCAATCGGACAGTACAATATCTACATGTTTATTATGCAATATATTCAATGCAATCTCGCCGTTGTTTGCAACCAAGATATTTTGAACACCCATTGAGCTCAATTGACTTGACGTGACGCTGCGCATCGATTCATAGTCATCGACGATAAGAAATACCTTTTTAGTCATTTCATTTAGCAAGGTCATCCGCTCCACTAGATAAACTTTCTTTTTGTTTATCTTCATATTTATTTACATCAACGAAGTGCTGGGCGATGAGACGAAATTCTTTTTGAAGAGCTAAAAAGGCTTCGAGTATGTCGGCATCAAAATGTGTATCTTTGCCCTTAATCATAATGTGCACAGCTTTTCGTGTGGGATACTGCTTTTATACACTCGGCGACTGAGGAGTGCATCGTAAACATCCGCGATCGCCATTAAACGCGCGGGAATGGGACTGTCATCACCACCCATATCGTTGCTTTTTCGGTAAATGCGAGTGTGTTCATTTGGTTTTCCTTAATGGGCTTAACGTCTTAATATGGGTTAGATTGGTAGGGGCGTAGCAATGATCATGACAGACGCACTGGTTTTCATGGTGTTGCTGAACTGTCTTCATGATCAGCTCTTAGGTTGTGTCGCCACTCTTAACGCCAGCAGTGCTGCTTCAAAGTTAAAAGAATGGATGTTTTCACTGATAGTAAGGAACTCTTTGGGAAAGGCGGCATTCAGTAAATCTGCATGGGTTTCTAAGACATCACTGGCTTCCACGTCATCATCAATTAATAGGGTTTCCAGTTGTTCACAGACTGTTTTTAATTTGTCCTGTTCGATTGCGACAGGCAGGTTAATTCGCGCTATGGGTAGTTGCTGTTCCAGCGCAGAAATCAAGACGACTAGTGTTTTTCTTAGCTTAGTAAGCCGAATATCAATGGTCTTGCGTGGGGACTGCTGTTTAATTGCTGTCTCAAGTTTTTCTGCTAAGGCTTGTATATCAGTGGCGCCGATATTTCCTGACACCCCTTTTAACGTATGTGCGAGCCGCTCTGCCTTGCTCCAATCACCTTCTTCCAATGTCGTTAAGATGTCGGTTACGACGGTTTTCTGACCGTCAATAAACTTATGTAGCATTGCACGATACAAAGATTTCTTACCTAACATGCGGCGCAGACCATTGGTAATATCCAGTCCGTCAATATTGGTGGGCAACTCAACGTCTATTTTCAGCGTAGGGGGGATAGCCGCTTCGGTGGTTGTCGAGTGCCGTGGCTTAATCCATTTTAGTAGTTTTTTCCATAAATCTTCAGGCTCGATTGGTTTGATGAGATGATCGTTCATGCCAGCACTTAGGCATTTTTCACGATCGCTCTGCATAGCATTTGCGGTCATCGCAACGATGGGAAGATCATTAAAACGTTCATCTTCGCGGATAGCTTGTGTCGCCATCAAGCCGTCCATAACAGGCATTTGCACGTCCATCAGCACCATGTCGTAAGGCATGGCTTTAATTTTATTGACAGCAATCTGACCGTTTTCAGCTAGATCGACAACGAAACCCACATCACGCAGCAATTCAAGCGCTACTTGCTGGTTTAGCTCGTTATCCTCCACTAGCAGAATATGTGCGCCATGGATGGTAAAAAGTTGGTTAAAAATATCGTCCTGTGTATTTAACTTGATTAGAGAGGGATCAAAATAGCTCCCAAACAGACGCGAGACACTGTCAAATAGTGTTGAGGCACTGACTGGTTTAATCAGTATATCGCCTATATCTGCTTCTTCCGCACTTTTAATGATATCCTCACGACCGTAAGCCGTTACCATGATGGTGTGTGGCATCGGGTTTATTAAGGGCAGTTCTAGCAGCTTCTTTGCCGTTTCGACACCATTCATATCGGGCATTTGCCAATCCAGAAAGATAATTTTATAGGGCACAGCTTGCCTATCGGCACTATTGATAGCATCGATTGCCGCCTTGCCTGAATCAACATGATCAACCTTAAAGCCCATGTTTTTAAGCAACTCGCTCAATACTAGGCAGGCGTTTTCGTTGTCATCCACGACCAGTACGCGCATACCTTCCAAGTCATCTGACAGCGTTAATTTACGCGGCTGAAAGATCCCTTTACCCAATCGTGCGGTAAACCAAAACGTGCTGCCTTTGCCGAGTTCGCTTATAACCCCCACGGTGCCGCCCATTAATTCAGCCAGCTCTTTAGAGATGACTAATCCTAAACCTGTACCGCCAAATTCACGCGTAGTAGACGTATCAGCTTGTGAAAACTTCTGGAATAATCGCCCTATCTGTTCTTCTGTCAAACCGATACCGGTATCACTTACTGCGCAGTAAAGCAGCACAGCGTTGTCATCTTGCTCTTTAAGCGTGATCATAATGTTAATTTCACCTTGTTCAGTGAACTTGATGGCATTATTACTGTAATTGATAATAATTTGTCCTAGCCGTAACGGGTCACCAATCAGGGTGAAGGGTACATTTTTATCGATATTAAAGATCAGTTCCAAGCCCTTGGCAGTGGTCTTTCCAGTAATGAGCGTAGCCACATTGCTAAGCACTTTTTCTAACTCAAACTTGGTAGTCTCAATGGTTAATTTACCTGCTTCAATTTTAGAAAAATCAAGAATATCGTTAATGATGCTGAGCAGATGGCGGCTAGAACCCTGAATTTTTTTGAGGTAATCGCGCTGACGTGGTGTTAGATCTGTTGTCAGTGCCAAATGGGACATCCCAATAATGGCGTTCATTGGGGTGCGTATTTCGTGACTCATGCTGGAGAGAAAATCTGATTTGGCGAGGTTGGCTTTTTCAGCGACGGCTTTGGCCGTTTCTAGTTCGATATTTTTTTCCAATAATGCCTGATCCAGAAGTTTACGTTCGGTAACATCGCGTGCCGCAGCAAATACGCCTTGCAAATTTCTATCCCGATCGTAAAAGGTTGTCGCGTTGTAAGACACGACCGTTTCTTTGCCATCGATAGCGCGTGCGGTGAGTTCATAATTGGTTACCTTCTTTTCACTCAAGGCGAGAAGAATACTGGTTTCCGCGCGTTCAGGATCGGTGAAGTAGTGTTTAAACGGTGCGCCTATCAGCTCGTCACGGGTACAGCCAGTGAGTGCTTCCATTTGTTTGTTGACATCGGTAATGATTCCTAAAGGATCTGTGGTCATTAAGGCATCAATATTGGATTCGAATAACGAACGCGTATAAAACTGATGATCACGTAGACGTTGGGCAAGCAACTTCTGTTCGGCTTCAATTTGTTTGCGTGCCGTATTGTCGGTGCCAATCAGCAAATAGCCAATAATAGTATCTTGCGCATCACGCAATGCGGTGACGGACACTACCGCTGGAAAGCGACTGCCATCTTTACGGATGTAGGTTAATTCATAAATATCTTCAATGCCGCGTGAGGCT
>QYQN01000021.1 GCA_007280895.1 Methylococcaceae bacterium | reverse complement strand
GCCTGTGAGCAGGTGATCAATGCCGCATAATTGTCTTTGGGGTTGTCTTCGGCATTGTAAGGTTTTGAGAAAGCGCGGATTTCCGGTTTGGTTTCTGAATACTTGACCAGGTAAACCGGATTTTTGCCGCTCGTGTGCAGTCAGTTAACGTAAAACCAACCCGACGCAGGGCAGAATTGTGAAGGTTTAATGTTGCCGCTTAAAAAGTGACGTTGAAGTTTGTGAACCAAATGGAATTGTGGACATCTGGGTCGTTGAAGTTATTGATATATTGCAGTTGATAACCAGTATCCAAATTGATGTGCGGTGTCAGTTTGTAGCCAATCCCGACATAAGATCGGTTTTGGTTGACTCCGGGTTGCACAGAGCTTTCCCTAGGGCTGGCATTTAAGGAATTGAGATAGATAAACAATTCATCAATGGCAATCAAGTAGGCGTTGGTGCCCGGCAAGGTATATTGCAGACGCAAGCGGTGACGCATGCGGTGGCCACTGTCGGCATCAGCAAAAAAGCGTTGTTCAAGCCGAAACCGATATTGTAGGTTTAGCGCCGGGGTGAGGTTATCAATCCATTGCACCTGTTGCATTAGGTCTTGCGTGGCGTTGTCAAATTCAACATCAGAATGACCATTGTATTCCCCTTGCCAAGCGTAACCCAACCAAAGCTGAAGTTTTGGGGTGATTTTATAACCTAGCAACGGACGGATTATGAATTGGCTAAATTCGGAAGAATCCTCCTTCAACCGCGGTGCCAATTCCAAAAAGGCCAGATAGCGGCTGCCGCCAAAATCGGTCTGGTACGTGCTGCTTATCCATGTTCCCCAATCTTCGGCGGCTTTAACGGAAGGTGCAAACGCCAAACTAGAGCAGATGGATAATACTAACGTTTTTTTCATGGGAAAGTAACAAATTAGGTTTGCGTTAAAAAACGCCGACAAAGCTAGCAGCCAGTAGCGGATTGATAAACCGCTTGCGGACATTCGGCAATGTTATCGGCGTAGCGTTGAAGGATGCTGGAACGTGTTTGTAAATCTTCGGCGAAACAAGCAAAATCATCGGCTTCATTGCTCCGTAAATACTCCACAGTTGCCAAAAGCACAGGATGCGTGGGAACGGGTAGGCTATAAACCATCCAAACCCCTTCCCGACGGGCAAAAACCACTCTAAGCTTTTTCATGTATTGCAGTTGCTTGGATATTTTGGCTTGATTTTCCCCCAAAATCTCTTGCAAATGGCAAACGCACAAGGAGCCTTCGCTTAACAAATTGACGATGCGTAAACGTTGCCTATCGCAGAGGCATTTATGAAGACTTATCAATTCCACTTTTTATATATCCTTCTTTTTGCATATATTATAAACTGAATATTAAAATTTAAAGAAGTAAAAACCAGTGATTATTTAACAGCCAATTATTGCTGTAATAACACTCATTTCATTAACCCACGAGCTTAATTATGAATGTTCTATTTCTCTGTACCGGCAATTCAGCACGCAGCATCATGGCTGAAGGTTTATTGAATAAATATAGTAATGGCCGGTTTCAGGCTTTCAGCGCCGGTAGTTTTCCAACTGGCCAAGTTAACCCATCCGCTCTTGAACGTTTGGGACTGGAAGGTATTACCCTAGCTGATGCACGCAGCAAAAGCTGGGATGAATTTGCCAAACCTGACGCTCCAGTTCTCGATTTTGTGATTACTGTTTGCGATAACGCCGCCAAAGAAGTTTGCCCAGTTTGGCCTGGACAACCCATTACCGCCCATTGGGGCGTGTTTGATCCAGCGGCAGCGGAAGAAAAAGAAAAGCGTATTGCTTTCGGCAAAGCGTTTGCCGTTCTGGAACGCCGTATCGTTTTGTTCACCAGCCTGCCGATAGCCAGTCTTGAACGAATGGCACTTGAGCGGCAGGTTCGCGAGATTGGAAACACGGGCGAAGCCTAAAACGGCATGACTGCTGTTTAGCATTTCCAGGATTTTTCTTACATTTAAAGTTATTTATCGATTATGAATGTCTTATTTCTTTGTACGGGAAATTCTTGCCGCTCCCTGATGGGTGAAGCCACTTTCAACCATCTTGCTCCCGAAGGTTGGCACGCACTTAGTGCGGGCAGCAAGCCATTAGGCCGATTAAACAGCGGCGCTGTGGCTTTGCTACAGGAAAAAGGCATATCTATTGATGGCTATTACAGCAAATCCTGGAACGACCTGCCTTTGACGCCAGATATTGTGATTAGTGTCTGCGGTAATGCTGCCAACGAAACCTGTCCAGCCTACTTGGGTCCGGTTTTACGCAGTCATTGGGGTGTGGAAGACCCTGCACATGCTGAGGGCACTGAGGAAGAAATTAAAGTGGCTTTTGAAACTGCTTATGGGATTTTACGTTACCGCATTGAGCAATTTCTGGCTTTGCCGCTGGATGAATTAAAGAACGACCGCGAGCGTTTCAAAGCTGAGCTGGACTGTATCGGCACAATGTTACCCTAATTATTAAGGGCTCTATGTGATTTACAGTGGGTGACATAATTGAAAATATAAGCGGGTCATAAGAAGAATTGATATGACTACAAGTCCCAGAGCAGACTTGAACGTTTTGAGCGTGTATAAGAGCTGTGTTTATCGGTATTTTTTATTATTTACCCACTACGCTTCACATAGAGCCATAAATCCTCATCCAGAATAGTCACGTTATGAGCCACAAATCCCGAACTTTCACGTAGTAACCAACGACAGGACGCTGTCAATTCACCCTCTTGCAAAGGGAGTCGCTATTTTTGCGGAAGCTTGTTTTGGGTCTCCCAACCCAAGTAAGCGAAAAACTAACGTGAATCATTTTAATGCCTGCGGCGCCCCAGCTGTCCTGAGTCTTTTGTTCGCCATCCAACAAGGGGGGCTTACCTCATCGCAATGACTCGGCGCGATTTCGGGATGCTTTGCATTTTCACTTCGCAAAAAGTGCTTCGTGAAAACGCCCAGACGTATCGCTTCTGGGGATTACTCGACTTCCTGTCTCGCAGCGCGGTTATAGAGCCTAGTCGGATAGTTAAAAGCTGCCCAAGCTCATGCATATCGTGGCGCAGATCTTCAATATCCCGCTTAGTTGCCAGTTCACCTTGTGCTTTTTTTAGCACAGCCACCACAGTTTCTGATTGTTGGCGAGTAAATACTGCATACAGTTACGCTAAAAAACTAGAACGATGCGTTATACACTATAATTAGGTATTACTTAATACAGGGTGCTGAACGTGAGAAACGTTTTGCAAAACAATGAAGATACATTGTGTAGAATTTTTGGAGGAATAATGGCTATTCAAACAGCAAATTTTGTCACGTCAGGACGTGCAGGCGCGCATTCAGTTAAAGGTGATTCCGTGCAGCAATCGACAGCGAATGACACGTCTTTCGAGAGCACTTTTTCAGAGAAGTTAAAAGAGGCACAAGGCCTTGAGGGGCAAAGTGAGGCGAAACATTCGGCTCAGGATAAACCTGACAAGGCGCAGCAACAACTCACTCAGCAGCCAGCAGTACCGGCCGGTATGAGTAAGAAGTCAGATAATAAACTGCTAAATGATAAAAAAACAGACACCCTACCGCTTACGCCAGCGGAAGAAACGCTATCGGTAACAGCACAAGATGCCGAAGTTAACGTGACTCAGATGGATTCTTTTATTGCCATGTTAGTCGCGCCACCTGCTGAGCAAGTTAACACACTGCCAGCATTGGAAAACAGTGGGTTAAATGCGGAGTTGGTGGGTAATAAGTCATTGCAAGGGTCAGTAGCGACCCCCGCGCTTGCAGGTGCTACGTTAGAAAATACTCCTGAAGCACAGCGTACAGACAACAACGTAGCGGCGGTGATGACGGCTTCGAGTCAGGCATTTTCATTAGCGATGACCGAGCCAGAGGGCGTGAATATCGGGCAAGACAGTAGCGCAGCAACCACGGACATTCAAGACGTTGCGTTAAGCACTGAACAAAGTGCCGCCATAGAGACCGATACACCCGTATTGACTGCCACACACACAGCCCCCACCTTGATTGAAAATAAAGAAAAACTACCAGAAATTGCTAAGCCTATTACGCATCCTGAGTGGAGCAAAGACTTAGGGCAACATATTGTTTGGCAATTGAATAAAGCCCTGCCCAGCGCAGAAATTTCCTTAAATCCTGAACACTTAGGGCCAATGACAGTGCGGATTGAAATGCATCAAGATCAAGCGACGGTGCAATTTACTTCAGCACACGAAGAGGTTCGGAATGCCTTAGAAGCCTCTATTCCCAAACTAAGAGAGCTATTACAGATTCAACATCTTAATTTAGCTGATGTAAATATTTCACAACACACGCCACAGCAACAACATTCTCAACAGACCGCCCCCGATTTTAATCAGCAGCGTAATCACTCTGGCGTAACAGCAGAAAGCGAGCCTGTTGTGCAGGATGCGCCAGAAACAGAGCGCGTTATTACTGCGCTTAATCGGGTCTTAAATTTATACGCATAGCCTCCAGTTAGCTAAGTTCGCGGAGTGTAAAGCCCTTGGTAAGGTAGACAAATGGATTGGCAAAGTATTATTAAGCAAATTGAATTAACTACCCAACAGGCGTTTGTACTGGAACGTGTTGAGGCTGTTTCAGGCGGTGATACCAGTGCTGCCTATTGTTTGCAAAGTGCCAAACAACGGTTTTTTGTTAAGCTCAATCAGGCTGATGCGTTGGACATGTTTGCAGCTGAATACGCAGGCTTGGACGCGTTAAGGCAAATGCATTGTTTGCGCGTACCTCAGCCAATTACCTTTGGTAAAACCACTCAACACGCATTTTTAGTGCTTGAGTTTATTGCCTTAAGACCGTTAGAGGGCGCTGCACAGGCACTCTTGGGTGAACAATTAGCGTACTTACATTTAACTAAACAAGCGTATTTTGGTTGGCATCGCAACAACACCATTGGCTTAACTATGCAAGTGAATACCCAACGTGATGCATGGGTCGTGTTTTGGCAAGAACAGCGCTTAGGTTTTCAGTTACGTCTTGCGGCAAGCAATGGGTATCTTGGTAAGTTACACAGCTTGGGTGATCGTCTATGCGCCGATATGCCGGCCTTTTTTTCCCAATATCAAGCAACGCCTGCTTTAGTGCATGGTGATTTATGGCATGGGAACTGGGCAATGGATGAGTACGGCAAGCCAGTCATCTTTGATCCAGCCTGTTATTTTGGTGATAAGGAAGTCGATTTGGCGATGATGGAACTATTTGGCGGCTTAACAAGGGAAGTTTATGCTGCTTATCATGCTGTTAATCCAATTGATGCAGGGTATGTGGTAAGAAAAAATTTGTATAACGTTTACTCGCTTTTAAATCACTTAAACTTATTTGGACGAGGCTATTTAAAACCAGCAGAAGCGTTAATGGCGCAGTTATTAGCTGAAATATACTAAGTTATGCGTCGCAGTTTTTACGTCAAATTGACTTGCGCGCGTAAGTCACCTTGTTTTTAATAGCAAACTCAGCACGGCTCAGTGTTTAACTTCTTTTTATTATGACTATGGCTCATCTTCCTGAACTCGATCAACTAGAACGTATTATTGAACAATTTGGTGACTTAGCGCATACGCAAATTATTGAGCGTATTCGTTATAAACATCTGGAGTTTCCCATTCACTGCATAAGTTTAGGCTCAACTCAACCCGATGTTCCCGTGTTGGCGTTTTTTGGTGGCGTGCATGGTTTAGAAAAAATTGGTTCTGAAGTCATTTTGTCTTATATGCAGACCATTGCTCAGTTGTTAACCTGGGATGAAGAATTTAAAGCGCGTTTGGACAAGTCGCGGTTAGTGTTTGTACCCATAGTTAATCCAGTCGGGGTTTATTTAGGTCGTCGCTCAAATGGAAACTGTGTTGATCTAATGCGTAATGCACCCATTGAAGGTGAAGGTGCCACCCGTTTATACAGTGGTCAGCGCCTCACGCCTTATTTACCGTGGTATCGGGGTAATGCGTTAGTGATGGAAAAAGAAGCACAGGCCTTATGTAAAGTGGTACAAGAGCAATTGTTTGGTGCGCCTTTATCGATTGCCTTAGACTTACATTCAGGCTTTGGCATTAAAGATAGAGTGTGGTTTCCTTATGCCTCTAAGCGCACTTCGTTTGCTTTTATTGCCGAAATCTTGGCGTTAAAAGAATTATTTGATCGTTGTTATCAACACCATGTTTATCGCATTGAACCCATGTCACAGCAATATGTCATTAATGGTGATTTATGGGATTATCTTATTGATTTGTTTGGTGAGCAGTCTAAAAAAGAGCAGTTATTTTTACCTCTTACCTTAGAAATGGGCTCGTGGTTATGGTTACGCAAAAGTCCATTGCATTTGTTTTCGCGTCATGGCATGTTTCATCCTATGTTGCCGCATCGGCAGCAGCGCGTGTTTCGTCGGCATTTCATGCTATTTGATTTTTTGCATCGTAGCTTGTTATATCCACAACCTTGGGCAGAGCTTAATCAGCAGCAGAAACAAAGTCATAGCACACGAGCAAATAGGCTGTGGTATGCACAAGCATGAGATTGCCCATCCAGCGCATTGGGTATTATTGCGAGGCTTAGTACGCGAAGCAGCCCATTGGGGAGATTTTATCGCGTTATTACAGGCGCACTTCCCAGGCAGTAAAATAACCGTTGTGGATTTGCCAGGCGCAGGACAGTATTACCGTGAGCGCAGTCCTGCCAGTATTCAAGGTATTATGGAAGTAGCCAGGCGCCAAGCCCTCGCAGACGGGTTGACACTCAATCCGCCCGTTACGTTTTTAGCCGTTTCACTGGGTGCAATGGTCGCGTGGGAATGGCTTACGCAGTATCCGCAGGACAGTGCAGGAGCACTCTTAATAAACACCAGTTTTGCCAGTTTAAGTCCTTTTTATCATCGTATGCGCTGGCAAGCTTATCCGCATATTGTCAGGGTGCTGGCAGCGCAAAACTGTTATCAACGAGAATTAGCGATTGTTAAATTAGTGGCTAACGAGGTAACAAAGCATCATGAGGTGGCGAAGGCATGGCAGACTATTCAACAAGCACGTCCCATGCGCTTAGCTACGGCATGGCAGCAACTTCTTGCTGCCGCACGGTATGTACCTAAGGAAGACAAACCAGCCGTGCCGGTTTTATTATTAGCAAGCACGCAAGATCGTTTAGTCTCAGCGGCATGCACACAGGCAATTAGCCAGAAATGGAGCTTGCCACTCACCGAGCATTCGTGGGCAGGGCATGATTTAACCTTAGATGATGCGCCGTGGGTGCTTGCTCAAGCACAACAGTGGTTGGCAACGCTAAACAATTAAAGATACAACGGTGCCATGCGGCGCCAATAATAGCCGCTGTGTGCACGATCATTCCAGAGAAACAATTTATGATGTATGCCTTTACTGCTGAGTATGTCACTGAGTTGCTGATTGTTATGCAGAAACGGGTCTTGACGACCAATCACCAAAATAATATCCATGGCGCGTAAATGTGACAAGGTGGTTGGGCATTCTAAATTAGGCAAAAAATGGCTAGGCATATGAAAATAAATATCCTCGTTGTAATAGCCATCAAGCAAATCATGAAACGATTCCACCGCCAGTGTTAAATCATAGCGCCCTGAAAAAGCCACCAGTTTTTTAAATAAATGAGGGTGACGAAAGGCAATATTGGCGGCATGAAAAGCCCCTAAACTTAAACCGTGTGAAATAACACACTCATGCTTATTAAGGGTGTTCATAAAAGGCAGAAGCTCATGAAGGACATAATTTTCATAATCGATATGACGTTGAATGCGCCCAGAAGGGTGTGCCCAACCGCAATAAAAACTTTCTGAATAAATGCCATCAATACAAAACAGTTGCAAATGACCGTGTTCAATTTTATCGCGCACCGTATGCACTAGCCCGAGTTTTTCATATTCATAAAAACGCCCATCACGAGTGGGATAAACCAATACTTTGGCACCTGCATGACCAAATACCAATAATTCCATAGTGCGCTGTAAAGACTTGCTCCACCAAGTGTGATATTCGCGTTTCATGCAAAGGCTCCTTTAAGTTAACGTGTGCTGAGGGGGGGAGGTAAGTGGGGCAAAAAATGTCGTTAATTCATCAAGCAAATCAGCATTTTGCATGGCTTGACGAGGGTATTGATGATGACCTGCATCCAAAATAAATAATTGTTTAGCAGAGGTCAACGCATTATAAATAGCAAATTGACCGGGCGGCGCAACACAAGGATCAAACTTAGCGCAGGCACAATGCATAGGCTGGGTAATATACTGAGCGGCAATAGCAGCATCGTAATAACGCAAGGTCTGAAGCGTTTGTTTTTTATGCGTAAAGTAATATTGCTGCAAACTGCTGGCGCTTCCCTGAGTGGGTAGTTTTAAGCGCAGCGGATGATGCCCAAACGTCGCAACATTGATATGCCCGCGAGTCAGTCGCTTGTCAAAGGCTAATGCCAACGCACCTAAGCCGCCACCAAAACTAATGCCAAGATACCCAAGTCGCCCTGCTAAGTGAGGAAAAAGAGACAATAAACAGCTGCTTCCTAGCCAAATATCTTCCACGCACCCACCTAAAATATAGCGATCTAGCTTGTCAATATCATGGCGGACATGCCAGTAAGGTTCGCGTGAAATACCCTGTTTTGTGCTAAGACTCAAGCCGCGAAAGCAGGGAAATAACAGCGCAGCATTGCTAAAAGGTAGGTGAAAATCAGGGCCGTCACGACCACCATAGCCATGACCAACAATAAAACCACGTTCAATTGCCGTGTGTTTGGGTAGCAATAACCAGCCGCGAATAATAAAGTGATCAGTAGAAGTGTACTGAATAGTAAACACCAGCCAATCGGGATGAGTTAAATCTGTTGATTGAATCACCGGCATAGGCGCAATCGTTAACGCCTGTTGGTAACGCTGATCCCAAAACGCAGTAAAATCTTTAGGCGCAGAAGGTGCTTCTACAGCAAGTAATTGCTCTAAAGAAAAGCCATAGGTTGGATCAAACCCATAGTTAGCGTTTGGTGTGATGTTCTGGGTATCGTCTGACATTAAAAACCTCGTTAGTTGCTTTTATAGCATTTTAATCATGACAAAAGTATTTAGCGCACTTTTTTAGTTAAAGGTAGGCGTCTTTGCCACGGAGTAGACTAATCTTCAATGACTTTACCAAAAGAGTTATCTATGAAAAGCACTGCCGCACACTTCTGTTGTACTACTTTTTTTGTGTCTTATCGTGGCTATATTTTTTTCTGCAAATCATAATTTTAGTGGGTAATTTTTAATAGAAAACGTTTATTATTTATTCAGCTGTTAATCTGTGTTGTAACTAAGCAAATAGGGGCTTTACTGATGACTGAAGAACAAGAAAAAAAACATGACAAACTAGCCAGACACGTTGAAGATGTTGCGATGACAACCTCTCTTGTTTCCGCTGCGGTGGGTGTGGGGGCAACGGTTGTTGCTCCCACAGGCTTAACCGCACTAGGTATTGCCCTCGGTCTTACCAGTGCACCTTTTATTGTCACGGTCGCCCCTATTGTTGCCGTGGCGGCAACAGTAACGGGCGTGGTTTCAGGAAGTGTGTACTTTTATGCGAGATGGAAAAACAAACAAAGTGATTAACTGTTTGTCTTTTAGCACACAGCTAATCCAGTTATAACGCATAACAAAAGCGTTCATTTAACACATAAATCATGGCCATTAAACATCTGCCCTGTATTCCTCCCGCTGAACCTTTTGTGTCGTGGACAAATACGGCGACAAGCTCAATATGCAGATCATTCAGCTGTTTATCGACGCTAACTCCCGCCTTGCTCGCAGTGATTTTCCTGACTTCAATGACCCAAACAAACCATCGAGTTGGTGAAGAAACCAAAACATCTGTTGGAATGCGCCACTTGTTCATGAAGTGGCTCGGCTGAGTGAATAATCGCAAGCTAGCTAGGCAGCAAGTTTATGCTCGTTTGAGCATCCCTCTTTATATTTTCGTGCTGAAATTTAAAAGAGCCTGATACAAGATATAAAATGGCTAGCCTAAATTTCGTGAAAGGTTTTAGCGTTATCAGTTGATATCATTTTTTAACTATTGTTATACTGGAGTCGAAGGCCTCTTTTGCAGTGCGTTATGTACTGCACTCTCCCATGCTAAAGGATGACAGCTATGACTACTCCTCCCACTAAGTCTACCTATTTAACGGAAGTAAAATTACTTTCAGATCGTATTGTGAAAGCCCAGCAGCCTATTCGTATTCTTGATGCAATCAAATGGGACGATTCTATCAAGCACGCTTTTTTTGCCAGTGGGTGTACAAAAATGCCGCCCGTTAATGCTGAGTATTACACGCAACGTCCATTGGGATTTGATCCTCTCAATAAAAAGCAAGAATTTCATCAGATTGAACGAGATTTATCGCGTAAATTAGGGCAACTTAATCCTTTAAGTGTCATCATGCGCCGTATTTGTCGAGAATATCAAGACGTTGTCAGTATGCTTGAAGCGCGTGGTACACCTACTTTTTCGCATATTTCTCAAGAGCTATATGGGTCTTCGCAAGATGTTTTTCATGTCGGCGATCCGACTATTGCTCAGTTAGGCAGTATGATGGAGGAAACCTTAGAGCAATTATTACAATTGGACTTTTTAACCGAAGAACCTAAAACTATTACCGCGCATGAAGCGGTCGCCATTCTTAATGAAAAAATAGAACAAGTGTTCCCCGGCGATGGCTTACGCGCCATGATTAGCGACGGCATTATTTCCGATGCGGCGGCGGGCACCGATTACATTAAAATCCGTGCCGACGCTTTATTTAATATGCGCGATTTACGCGTCCTTGAGGTGCATGAAGTATGGGTGCATTTAGGCACAACCTTAAATGGTAATGCTCAGCCATATTGTACGTTTTTGGGTAAAGGTCCACCTTCTGCTACGGTTACTCAAGAAGGACTTGCCGTGTTAATGGAAATCTTAACTTTTAGCTCAACGCCCAATCGTTTAATGCGTTTAATTAATCGCGTTCGCGCCATTACCTTGGTGGAAGAGGGGGCTGATTTTATGGATATTTTTTCTTTCTTTAAAGACAAAGGGCTGGATGATGACGATAGCTATACGTTTAGTAGTCGTATCTTTCGTGGCAGTAGTGCCAATGGCTTACCGTTTACTAAAGATTTAACTTATATTAAAGGCTTTGTTTTAACCTATAATTTTATGCGTTTGGCGGTACACAAAGGCAAGCCCGATCGTATTCCATTATTATTTTGTGGTAAAACCATGATTGAAGACATGAAGGTGCTGGTTGATTTGGTGGAAGAAGGCACTGTTATTGCGCCGCTGTTTTTACCGCCACAATTTAAAGACTTAATGGGCTTATCAGCATGGATGAGTTTTAGTCGCTTTATGACCTCATTAAATTTCCGCCAATTAGAGCAAGATTACGCTAATATTTTATAAGGTGATGTGGTTTTACACGTCACCAATTCACCCAAAGAAGAGCGGCTTTGCCTAAAGTGGCTACTTTGTTTGGTAGCCACCATTACCTCGACACAAGCTGTGTTTACCCACGGCAGAAATTCACTGGATAACCACTTAAAGGAGACTGACTTGTCAACAACGGAGTCTAATCAGCAAACTCAAACGGGCGAAATCCTGGTGGACGTTTCTCAGCTGCGTGTTGGCGTGCATGTACATTTGCCAAACTCCTCGTGGTTATCGCATGGTTTGCTTTTTAATTCCTTTGTTATTTCCACCCAAGAGCAAATTAAAAAAATTATCGCCATGCAGCCTACTGAAATTTATTGCAATCTTAAACGCTGTAAACTCACTCCTTTGCCTATAGAAAACACGCCTGCCCCCTCACTTCTTAGTGCCGCTCAAGAACAAAAAAAATCCCTTAAAGAGCAGTTGCTGTTAGAAAAAAAAGCGTTTACAAAAAAACAGCTTCAGCTTCGTAAGCGTATTAATCAAGCAGAAATGGCGCATACAGAAGAGGCAAGAATCATTGGTATTGCCTTAAAATACTTTAATGATAAGCCTCGAGATACCATTAAACAGGCGCATATTATTAGCGAGCGATCTACCGCCACATTACTGGCTAACACACGTGGCACCATCACGTTAGTTAACGAAAAAAATCCACATTTGGATCATTTAGCAACGCACGCCTTGTCAGTGATGACTTTGTCTTTATTATTGGGCAAACAAGCGGGACTGTCCGAAGAGGGCTTGCACGCCATTGGCATAGGCGCACTGCTGCATGATATTGGTAAACAAACGTTTCACTCGTCAATTTTAACCAGTGTCATACGTAACAAATTTGAAGAAGAAGTCTATCGAACGCATTGTCGAATAGGTTATGAAAACGCCTTGCATTCGGGTGCGGTGCCGCCTGCGGTGCTGGATATTATTTTGCATCATCATGAACGCATCGATGGCTCGGGCTTTCCCGATCAATTACAAGGTGAGGCGATTACTTTAGGCGCGCGCGTGGTGGGTATTGCTGATCATTTTGATACCTTAACTAATCCTGCCAATGGCTCGCTAGCCCTTTCTCCTTCTGAGGCGCTCGCATTTATGTGGGTGAAGGAACGCATTTATTTTGATAATTTATTACTTCAGCATTTTATTCATGCTATGGGCGTGTATCCACCTGGCTCGATTGTTAAATTATCTAATGGTCATATCGGCACCATTACCACCTCTGCCTCTGTTAACCACCCTTTATCGCCAAACGTTTTAGAGTACATTCCAGGCGTTCCTAGGGCAGAAGCAATCATTACCGACTTAACTAAAAACCCCACGATTAAAATTGAAAAACCCTTACATTTTAGTGAATGCTCTGAAGAGCAATTAGAATATTTATTACCCAAACGAAAAATTAGCTGGTTTATTTCTGAAGAAAATTAAGCGATGTAAGTTGTTCGTAAAGCGTTAAAACTTGATTTACTTCAGTTTATTGACGAAAAATGGAAGGCTTACGAAGCTTTTTAAGCCTCTGGATAATGCCAGAAAGCTGCTTTAAACATTTAAGACGAGACAGCTTAAAACGGTTAAGCCCTCCTTCGACAAACTCAGCACGAACAGTCAAGCCTTGTATTTGTAATTTCGCGTTTCTTCGCCATGACTCTTTTATTCACCTAACCCGTAGCGCTTACTCCTTGAACTCAACACCAGCAAAACTTAACGCACAACAACGTGCGGCCATTAAATTGACCGATCAACCTTTGCTGGTATTAGCAGGAGCGGGCAGTGGTAAAACGCGCGTCATTACTGAAAAAATCGCCTATCTGGTTAAGCATGGCTTACCGGCAAAAAATATTGCTGCGCTGACCTTTACCAATAAAGCTGCACGGGAAATGAAAAATCGAGTTAATCACTTACTCTCAGACACGTTAAGCCGAGGTTTACGGGTATCAACGTTTCATTCTTTAGGGTTGGATATTCTTCGCAAAGAACACCAAGCCTTAGGGTATAAAGCAGCCATCACCTTATTTGACGAACAAGACAAGCAAAGCTTATTAAAAAGTCTGGTGCGTGAGCGCCCAAGCCAATACGATCCCGAACAGTTAGCTAGTTATTCGCATCAGCTTGGACAATGGAAAAACGCCTTCACTACGCCCGCCCAAGCACTGTTGCAAACACCGTCTAATGAAGTCGCTACGGCTCAACTGTATCAAGAATATGTGCGCAGTTTAAAAGCTTATAACGCCGTAGATTTTGATGATTTAATTTTATTACCTGTGCTGCTGTTTCAAGAGCATCCTAAGGTATTGGAAAAATGGCAAAATAAAATCCGTTATTTGCTGGTTGATGAGTATCAGGACACCAATATTACCCAATACCAATTGGTTAAATTGCTAGCAGGTTCCTTAGGAAAATTTACCGTGGTGGGTGATGACGATCAATCGATTTATGCTTGGCGTGGCGCGTCTACTAATAACTTACAGTTTTTACAAGACGATTATCCGCGCCTTCAAGTTATTAAATTAGAACAAAATTACCGCTCCAGTGGCAGAATTCTTAAAGCAGCTAATCAGTTAATCGCCAATAATCCTCATGTGTATGAAAAAAAATTATGGAGTCAATTAAACTATGGCGAACCCTTGCGTGTCCTACCTCATAAAAACGAACGTATCGAAGCACAACAAGTGGTTTCAGAAATTATCCACCATAAATTTAAACATGGCGGGCGGTACCAAGATTATGCCGTGCTGTATCGTGGCAATCACCAGTCACGTCTTTTTGAAACCTGTTTTCGTGAGAACAATGTACCTTATTTTATTAGCGGCAGTGCCTCGTTTTTTGCCTATGTAGAAATTAAAGATGTATTAGCGTATTTGCGCTTAATCGTTAATCCTGAAGATGATGCCGCGTTTATTCGGATTATCAACACACCCAAACGCGAAATTGGCCCGACCACTTTAGAAAAATTAGGTAATTATGCCAACGAACGCGGCATTAGTTTGTTTGCAGCCTGTAATGAATTGGGCATAAAACAACGCTTGTCTGACAAAGCCGCGCAACGTTTAAGCACGTTTCATGACTGGCTTCTGCACCTGCAAGCGGATATTAAACACAGCCCTGATTACTTAGCCGTGCTTGAAACAATGCTACAGCAACTGCATTATGAGCAATGGTTACGCGAGACCAGCAAATCTAAAGAAACGGCCGAACGCAAAATAAAAAATGTTCGTGAACTGATGGCATGGTTGCAAAAAATTGTTGCCAATCCACAAACACCCACGCTTAGCTTAAGTGAGCTTGTCGCTAAAATCTTGTTAATGGATATTTTAGAACGCAATCAAGAAGAAGAAAGCCAAGATCAAGTCAGCTTAATGACCTTACACGCCGCCAAAGGCTTAGAGTTTCCACACGTGTTTTTAATTGGTATGGAAGAAAATATACTGCCGCATCAAAACAGTATTGAGTCGGGTGCCATTGAAGAAGAACGCCGACTTGCCTATGTAGGCATCACTCGCGCTCAAAAAACCTGCACGTTTAGTTATTGCACGCATCGTCAACGTTATGGTGAAATCAGCGAATGCGAACCTAGTCGTTTTTTAACGGAGCTGCCGGAAGAGGACTTGGAGTGGGCGAATAAAAAAGAACTTCCCCCAGAAGAACGTAAAGCCCGCGCTAAAGCAAATCTTGCTAACCTAAAAACAATGTTATCGTAATTACCCCCCCAATCAGTTAGAATGCACAGCTTCGCGCCCGTAGCTCAGCTGGATAGAGCGCAGCCCTCCGGAGGCTGAGGTCAGAGGTTCGAATCCTCTCGGGCGCGCCATCGTCTTCTCTAAACAATTAATACATCTTTGTTATTAGTATTAGTGTCTACGCGATATTACCAAAAAATTACTGTGCAGTAGTTTCTAAAACCTCCAGTTCCTTTTGAGAATAAGCGACCATAATTTTGGACATTTGTGCTACTTAGTTTTTATTTCCCAATCATCATCTGATAAGCCAATACACTGCATTACGTGCCCACAAAAACGGTAAATAGAGTCTGCGCTAAGATTAATTTCTGCATAACGTTACGGTAAGGGGCGCACCGCCTACAGGACTTAAGCGAAGCCGCCGAACCTTGATAAAAACAAAACTTCAAAACCGCCAACGGGCGGCGCGTCCCTTTGACTGACTTGCTAGGCTGGGCAGTAATCGCCAGAGTCAAACTACCACCCTAAATTTGCATGTTTGCAAGACCTGACCCCATTTTTTACAAAGCGTGATAAAAAAACAAAACTTCAAAACCGCCAACGGGCGGCACGTCCCTTTGACTAACTTATTAGGCTAGGAAACAAACGCCAAAGCTAAACAGCCACCCGTCAAAAACAACAATTGAGGCATTTAATTTTACTCTGACCCCAGTTCCCATTTATTCCCTTGGCATATTGATAACAGCAGGCTAATGGGTGACCCCCATTACTTTTGAATTTCGTTAATGCGACGATGGTAAATATAATAACCATCAGGTGAAAACCATACTTGAAAGGTGTGTAGCTTAAAAGAATCCGCCACTCGGGCGACGATTGACTGGGGAAAAAGAATAATTTCACT
>QYQN01000097.1 GCA_007280895.1 Methylococcaceae bacterium | reverse complement strand
GCGCAACAACAGGGCGAGGTAAGCGCCGTGAGTCAAGGTGACTTTAATGTTAATCAATCGCGGGTGTTCACCATGGGCGGTGGCGATATTGTGGTGTGGTCAGCGAATGGCAACATCGATGCAGGCAAAGGCGCAAAGTCAGCGATTTCTGCACCAGCGCCAATTACCAGCGTGGATGCCAAAGGTAATATCACCACACTTTTCCCTCCTGTTGTTTCAGGGAGCGGTATTCAGACAATACTTCCTAATGATAAAACTAAGGCACAGGGTAATGTTTATCTTGCTGCTCCCGTAGGTATTATCGATGCTGGGGAAGCCGGTATTAGTGGTGGCAATATTATCATTGCGGCCACTGCGGTCGTGGGCGCGGCAAATATTTCTGCAACAGGTGGCGCAGTGGGCGTGCCAACGGCGGTGAGCACGCCAGTTGTGCCCTCAGGTGCGGCCAGTGCAGCGGCCAGTGCGGGAAAACAACTCAGTACCACTGGCGCTGAGGATGCTGACGACACAGAAGAGAAGGCTAAGAAAAAAACCGCTATCAGCATGTTGAGTGTTGAGGTGGTGGGGTATGGTGAATGCAGTACGACTGATGTGCGCGAGGGTAACAAGGGCTGTGGCAGTTAATGGTGAAGAGGCGTGGTGGGTACTCACTCACTTAGGGTGTGATGCAAAAGAATTTTATAGACGGTGTAATAAGGGTAAATATGATGAGTAAAAAAATCTTAGTGACAGTCTTGGCGGGTGCGTTGGTCGCGCCCGTTATGGCGGATGAGAAGGCTGAGTTACTTAAGCTTCGGCAAGATATTGCGCGGGAGCGTGAAGAGTTGGTAACGCTTAAACACACCACAACCTCGTTGATTGAGATGTTCGTGCAGCAAGGTGTCTTAGACAAACAAAAAGCGGAAACCTTATTACGGGCAAGTTCAACACCGGTAATCTCTGAGACGAATGAAGCCAAACCTGATGATAAAATGGCACCGTCCAAAAAACCGACGTCCATACGTTTTGCTTACGTCCCCGAGTTTGTTAAAGAAGAGATTCGCCAAGAAGTGATTTCTGGATTAACGACTAAAGTGGTGACTGAGGTTAAGGCTGATGCTAAGAAAGAACATTGGGGTATTCCGGCGGCCTTGCCCGACTGGCTTAATAATTTTAAACTGTCGGGTGATGTGCGGTTACGAGCGCATGATGATTTTTTTGGTGCGGTCAACACGCAACAGGCGTATTTAGATTATCTCAATATCAATCAAGCAGGCGGACAACTGAACGCCTATCGAAATAATCAGCAGTATCTTAATACTACCCATGATCGGTTACGTTTACGTGAGCGTTTCCGTTTGGCCATTGATACCAATGTTACTGAGCGTTGGAAAGCAGGACTTAGGCTGGCAACAACCAATGAGTTTAGTCCCGTATCGAGCAATCAAACGATGGGTAATATGGGCAAGACTTATTCAGTAGCCATTGATCGTGCTTTTATTCAGTATGATTTTTTAGATGGTCAACACAATGATTGGTTTACGCTTTGGGGGGGACGTATTGCTAATCCTTGGTTATCAACAGAAATGCTGTATAGCCCTGATTTAAGTTTTGAAGGGTTTGCTGGGACCTTTCGTTGGCATATGAATCAAGATAATCCTGTTGTGCAACGTTATCAACCAGCACAGCCAAATAGTCGGTTTGGGCTGCAATTTGGTCCGCACACACCCGATGCGTTATTTGTTACATTGGGTGCCTTTCCTATCCAAGAAGTCAATTTTTCAACGACCGATAAATGGTTGTTTGGGGGGCAAGTGGGCGCTGATTGGCTGGTACATAATGATTCCCGTTTAAAAGTCGCGGCCGCGCTTTATGCGTATGACAATCTTCGTGCACGCAGTAATGCACGCGATAGTTTTTTGTATGATTGGACGGCACCAGAATTTATGCAAAAAGGGAATAGCTTAGTGCCTATCAATGTTAATGACGGGTTTAACAGTCGTTGTACTGCAAGCCAAAGCTTACAGGGGCAAGGTTGTTTGTTTGGCTTAGCCTCAGATTTTAAAATTTTTAACGCGACCTTGCTCTACGATTTTGCTGATTTTTCCCCACTTCATGCCTTAGTGTCGTTGGATTATGCAAAAAATCTGGGCTATGACGCAGCACGTATAGCGCGACAATTTCCTGGTTATTTAGGCGCTAACAATAGTGCGCATACTAACGCCTTCCAAATTCGTCTGGATGTGGGTAACGCTGAAATTAACTATGCTCATGATTGGAACATGCTGCTGGCGTATCGTTATCTTGAGCGTGACGCACTTTTAGATGCTTTTACCGATACTATTTTTCATCAAGGTGGGACTGATGCTAAAGGCTGGATGGTGGGTGGATCGTATGGTGTGGCAAAAAATACCTCGTTGATGTTGCGTTGGTTTACTACTGAAGCGATAGATGGACCACCGTTGGATATTAATACGCTTACCATGGATTTAACGATGCGGTTGTAAAGGGAGTCATTATTCCGAGCGTCTTTTATGCAGTGACGTGACACTTATGGAATAACACTTATGGAATAAAGAGAGGAGCGTTACGCCACATTTAGTGGCGTTTTAAAGTACTCATTGCCCGTATTTATGAAGTTTTCCCCTTGATCTGTCTGCACTGTGGCGGGGAAATGCGCCTGATCGGGTTTGTCAATGAGGGTGCAGACATCAAAAATATACTCGATCATATCGGTAAACCCTCGGTGCCACCGAAGCTCAGCCAGGCGCGTGATCCACCCTTGTGGGATAACGGTGATGCAGCGCAGAGTGAGGTCTTTGATGCCGGGCCGGACTGGGCTATAGAGCGGCAGATCAGCCTTGAGGTGCAGTTTGATCAAAGCGTGAAGGGGTAAAGTTGGGTGAGGGTTTTTGACTCGCCCTGGGCAGGTTTGTGCCGATGAATTTTGAGATTATGAATCGGGCCATAAAGGGCTGATTTTTGGTTCACAATGGGATCGGATGAGCGTGGCAAACGTTCGGTGAGTGCCGAAAGAGTGAAAAATGGCGCTGGTGATAATGGTTTTAGGTGGGATACTTCGGTTGAGGCGGTTGAATTTCCTATCCGTTTTTGTGCCTGAGATACGTCGCCTTAATGCCTCATGGCCTCTCTAGCAGCTTGAGCAAGAAACCCTGATCGTGTTGCGCCATGTGCTTTGGCGTAATTATCAATTTCACTAACCAGACTTTGTGGCATAGAAATATTCAGTCGTACCGGCTTAGTATCCAGCTTTGAAATATCAACATCAATTAACAACCAAACCCCGTCAACGTAGTCAGGATTATTAACCAATGCATCTAATGCGCTTGGCTTTGGAAGTTCTATATTTTGCCCTTCGCACCATAATTCTATTGCCTCTTGCGTCATCCTTGGTAAATCTTGCCATTCATCAGCCGCAGAAAAACAGCCAGGGAAATCGGGGATAGTAACGATTGGGTCGTGTTGTTTAGCGAAGAAACGCCCGAGCGTCTTTACAATACTTTATTGCCGGATGTGATTGTGAAAGGTGGCGACTATAAACCTGAAGAGGTTGTTGGCGGTGCGGCAGTAATTGCAAATGGCGGTGAAGTGAAAATTTTAGATTTTGTCGAAGGGCAATCGACCAGCAAAATGATTGAAAAGGCACGTCAATAATTTTGCGAATGGGGGTAATTATCAATCAGTATAAAGCAAGCTAAGTTTTACCAATTTAACGCGCTACAACATTGCATATTGGGTTTACTGCCTTGAGGCGTGTAATATGAACGTTAGAAATTCAATTTTGAGTTTAACTTGGTTGAGTTGGTGTGAGTAGCTGGGTATAGGTAATACGTGGCTTAATCGGTGTTTTATAGTGTCACTAATTTTTTCAAATCAACAAACATTATTGGATGCTCACTATTTCTGTTTGATTCAGTATCAAGCATCGTAAAGCCGCATCTTTCATAAAATGTAATTGAATCTTCTTTTGAATCAGTAATTAAGAATCGACAGCCAACTTGTTCGATAATGACATTCACACATAATGAAACGGCAAATTGTATCAACATTTTGCCAATACCATGCCCTCTATAATTTTTATCAACTGCTAACCTTGCAATTTTAACTGCTGGTAAGACGTCATATCGATTAGCTTGCGGGCAATCATCAACATCATAAAAATCCTGCAAGTCTATTTCGCTGCAAGTTAGCGTAATATAGCCTACTACTTTCCTAATGCTTTGATTTTTATCACTGTTTCTAACAACTACATAGGTCTGAGCGATTAAGGAACTTTGAAAGTCAAGTGCTTGATTTTGTATGAATGTTTTTAATGGTTGGAGTGCTTGAGACCCCATCGCAAACTGTTTTACATCATTTTCAACTGATAATGGTTCAATATAAAAATTACTTGGCATTTTTCAATTCTTGCCTACGTTCATTCACGCTTTCCAAAAGTTCACGTCCTTTTTGTAAATTAGCAACCAGCCATTCGCTTGGCTTGTCTTCTTCCATATGCTTTATGAAACGCGCTGCGTCTTTGCCGCTTAATTCGGTTCTGCCAAATGCACTGCTTTTGATAGCCATAATTCCTCCTGTAAATAACAAACTCATCGTCCCACAAAAATCGATGACAAACAATACACTGTTTAGGCTGTAAAATATCCTTATTTTTATTTTTTAAAGCACGGTAGACTAAGTTTTCCAATGCTTATAGCGTTTAGGGTTCATGTTGTTTATTAGGATTAGCTCACAATTAACGCGCAACAATGTTTTATCAAAATGACTCGGGGTTCTTCTTAAAAAATCAGAAATGGAAAAAGTATGAGTAATGTCATTCAAGAGATAAAAGTGCATGGTGCGCTTGATTATGCGGAAATTGGTTATGGGTATCGCCGATGCCACCATGGAAGTCGATGGCAAAGTAATTGGCAGCCGAGGCGTGCTAGGAGATCAACTTGGGCTTGTAGCACCACTTCCTTGGCAATCACTGAAATTCCCATGTTCTCACTCAACGCCACCATCATCTTGGCAATGGCCGCATCGTTCGGGTCGGTGACAATGTTGCGCAAAAAGTGCTAGCAGCTCACAAAAATTTTAGCGCCGTAAGTCTATTATT
>QYQN01000125.1 GCA_007280895.1 Methylococcaceae bacterium | reverse complement strand
GCAATCACTTTTTTAGCTTGTCCTAAGCAAATAAGCTCTTCTGCGCTAGGATCATGTCCGTCATGAACATTCGGATGCACCCCCACACTTACAGAAATATTAGGGTAGTTAGCCACTTTTTCTAGCATTGCTGGATAAGCCTCAAGATCAATGGCTATGCACAATAAATGTGAAATCTGCTGAGCGCTGACATCTTGCATAAAATTAGCAAAATTGTCTTGATAGGGTTTTAAATCAATTTTATCTAAGTGGCAATGTGAATCGATCAACATATTGGCTTACAAAGTATGGGTAGGATTTTCAGAATTTAACGCGCCCGCTAAATAGGTTTCAATTTTACTTCTAGCTAAACCACCATCTTGATCTATAAATTGAATACCAATGCCTACGGCTCGATAGCTTTCTGCACCTGGCGGCGTTTTCCAAATAATTTTACCCGCAATGGGTAAGCGCTCTGATTCTTCCATTAAATTCAATAAAATAAAGACTTCTTGACCTATTTCATAATGGCGTAATGTTGGCACAAACAAACCACCATTAACTATAAAAGACATATAAGAAGCATACAAAGACGCTTTGTCTTTGATTGATAATGGCAATATTCCTGGTCTTGGGGGTTTAGCTGTCATGTTTTTTGGCTGAGTTGAGGTTTAACCAAGCAATTAAAATTTCTTCATAAATACTCTGATTATTAATTTGCGTCACCATGCGCTGCTGACTAATTAATAATAAATCATAAAACATTATTAACTCTTTTAATTCTAGTTGCTTGGCAAAAGCTTGCAAGGAATTGTTTAAATCAGGATTAAATAAATGCTGTGGCGTGATAGTAAAATGAAATTTAGTGATATCAATCACCCAACTGACCATCCATGCCACGATCGTTACATTGGTTAATTTTATCCATTGTTCCGCCACAATAATAGGATGCTGCTGTTGCTTAGCGACCGCTAGCCATTCTTTATAGCAGGCATTTCGCAAGCTTAAGGTGTTATCAGTTAAATATGTCAATGCGGTATACGGGGCGTTATTCGCTAAACTTAAACACGTCTGTATGTCGCCTACTGTAGCCTCTGATTTTTGCAGATGCAGCCATGACACGGATTGTTTGTTTGCTGGCACCATTACAGGTAATTTCTGACATCGACTGATTATGGTTGCTGGTAAGCGCGTGTATTGGTCAGTAATTAACACAATCAAGGTGCGCTCTACAGGCTCTTCAAGATATTTTAAAAAAGCGTTAGCAGCATTTGTGTTCATCGTGTGCGCTTGATTAACAATGATTACTCTATAAAGATTAAAATGCGATGTTAAGCTTAGACCTTGTAATAACACACGAATTTGCTCAATAGAAATAATTTCTGAAGGCTCGATTGGTGCCAAAAAATAAAAATCAGGATGCGTGTGTGCCTGCATTAATAAACAACTGGGACAGTGGCCACAGGCAGCATTTTTTTTATCCGGCGCTAAACATAATAAAAAATGCGCAAAACGCTGAACTAAATACTGTTTACCTAGCCCTTGCTGACCATACACTAATAATGCGTGAGGCATTCTATCTTGCTGAACATAGGCCATTAAATGTTCCCACTCAGCGGTCTGCCAAGGCAGCATGACTGAATATGTCATCTTAATAACACGCGTAACGCATTGACAATGGCAGCTTGCACTTCTGCTAAGGATTGATTGGCTTTTATTACTTTTATTCTTTCTGGATGCATTTCTGATTGAACAATATAAGCGCGACGTACGCGTTCAAAAAAATGTGTCTTTTCTGTCTCAAACCGATCTAAATCACCCCGTTCTTTAACGCGTTGCATCCCAATTTCTACTGGCGCATCCAATAATAATGTTAAGTCAGGCCTTAAATGTCCTTGCACCCAATTTTCTAGCCACGCGATGGTGCTTACTTTCATTAAACGCCCCCCACCTTGATAAGCATAAGTCGCATCTGTAAAACGATCGGAAATTACCCAGTGTCCTGCCGCTAATGCTGGCTCAATCACATGCTTTATATGCTGAGCACGCGCGGCAAACATTAATAATAACTCGGCAGATTCAGCAATGGCTTCAGTGTCTTTTTCTAATAAAATATGTCTGATTTTTTCTGCCAAATAGGTGCCACCAGGCTCGCGTGTAGCCACTACGGAAATATTATTTTTTGTTAAATGCGCTTTAAGAAAAGCCATATTTGTTGACTTGCCTACTCCTTCACAGCCTTCAATCGTAATAAATTTACCACGCGTCATTTTTTGCCCCTTTGGTAAGCAGTCACTGCTGCATTGTGCGCGTCTAAGGTATTTGAAAATACATGAGTACCATCACCTCGGGCCACAAAATACAAGGATTGACCGGTATCAGGATGAAACACAGCATGAATGGCGTCTTGCCCTGGCATCGCGATTGGCGTGGGCGGCAAACCTTTAAACGTATAGGTGTTATAAGGTGTGGCTGTTATTAAATCTTTACTGCTAATATTGCCAAGGTAATGCTCGCCCATTCCATAAATAACCGTTGGGTCTGTTTGTAAGGGGATATTTTGCTGTAATCGGCGAATAAATACACCTGCTATCTGCGCGCGCTCCTGTGCCGAGGCGGTTTCTTTTTCCACAATGGACGCTAAAATTAATGCCTCATAAGGGGTTTTAAAGGGTACTTGGTTGCTTTTAGTTAACCACTCATCATGTAATACTCGCTGCATCTTTGCATAAGCTCTTGTTAATAAATCTATATCAGTTGTATGCTTTGCAAAGAAATAGGTGTCAGGAAAAAACGCCCCTTCTGGATGCTTACTGTCGGCCCCTACGGATCGCATGACTAGAGCGTTGTTGGTAAAATCAAGACTATGCGTTAAATGCGATTCTGCACTGATTTTTTGACTTATTTGTGCAAAGGTCCAGCCTTCAGGAAAGGTAATACTGTAACGTTTGGTCTTGCCTTGCACTAACATAGACAACACTTCGGGCATGGTTAATGAAGAATTAAACTCATATTCACCGGCTTTAATTTTTTTATAATCATGCCCTTGAAGCCCTAATACATAAAACCAAAATACATTAATAGTGACGTTGTTTCTTACTAATTTTTGAATGACTTGTTGAAAAGATTCACCTTTTTCTATTTCAATAAGCACGGTATTTTTAATGACCTTTGCATGAAGTGCATGGCTAAAGTCGATACTCAATAAAACCAGCATAATCAGTAGGCTAATGCTTATGCTAACAAAAATTTTATACTTAAAAATCAGCGGCCACATACTCAGCCTGCTTACGAGTGTTAATCAATGCCTGTAATCGTCGCGTAACGGATCCTATTGCAAAAACCTGCGTGTCTATTGATTTAACTGGCCAAATGCCAATTATTGAATTGGTTAAAAACACTTCATCAGCTGTAAGCACAGCTTGCTTACAATAATCATGCACAATTACGGTTAAGCCCTGACTTACGGCTTCATCCAACACTAAGTGCCGCATTATGCCAGCAATGCCCGAGCCATTTAATGACGCGGTGCATAACTTATTATCTGTGACATAAAAAAGATTGCTCATGGTGCCTTCTATTACATTGTCTCTAGCATTCATCATGATTCCCTCCTGAATATCGTCACCATCCCATTCTGCTCGCGCCAATACCTGCTCTAAACGATTTAAATGCTTTATGCCTGCTAAGGCCGGATTAATTCCTAAGCGAAGCTGGCACCAACGAGTTTTTACCCCATAATATTGATAGTCTGGATTATAGATTGGCATCGGGTACAAACCGATAATACGGGTTGGCTCAATTACCCGAGGCTGACGATAGCCACGACCTCCAACACCACGAGTAATGAGTATTTTAAGTACATGGTGCTGTTCACCTGTCACAAAATGCGTACACAGCAGCTGTATTTCATGAGTAAGTAACTGAATAGTTGGTGCGGGGATAAGTAATCGCTGACAATCACGACACAATCTCTCCAAATGTAATTGCAAAAAAACTGGCTTACCATTGACTACTTCAAGTGTCTCAAATAAACCATCTCCATAATGCAAACCACGATCAGTAAGATTAATGGTCGATAATAATTCACCATTAATAATAAACATTAATTAAGGCGATGGTTCGCGAAGGAATCAGTGAAAACGTTTGAAAATTAGCGAGCCATTCGTTCCACCAAAACCAAATGAATTAGATAAGGCGATATCAATTTTCATGTCTCTAGCCGTATTGGGAATAAAATCCAAATCACATTCTGGACTTGGTGTATCTAAGTTAATTGTAGGGGGTGCAATTTGATGCTTGATACTTAACGCGGTTAAGACAGCCTCAATGCCGCCAGCAGCACCTAATAAATGACCAATCATTGATTTAGTTGAACTAATTGCCACACGATAAGCGTGCTCACCGAAAGCTGATTTCATTGCTTTAGTTTCACCTAAATCACCTGCAGGTGTTGACGTTCCATGCGCATTAATATAATCAATTTGATCAGGATTTAACCCTGCATCACGCAGTGCATTGCGCATACAGCGCGCCGCACCTTCGCCACCTTCAGATGGGGTTGTAATATGATAAGCATCTCCGCTCATGCCAAAACCGACTAATTCAGCATAAATATTTGCATTACGTGCTTTAGCATGTTCTAGCTCTTCAAGAACTACCACACCTGCACCATCACTTAACACAAAACCATCTCGGTCTTTATCCCAAGGACGACTCGCTTCTTGAGGATTGGCATTACGACGTGACAACGCTTTTGCAGACACAAATCCACCCATTGCTGTGGGTGACGTTGTGCATCGCTCGGCACCACCCGCTAACATCACATCAGCATCTCCATACATGATTAATCGGGCAGCATCACCAATATTGTGGGTACCTGTTGCGCAAGCAGTAACAATGGAATAATTTGGACCTTTGAGTCCATATTTGATGGATAAATTGCCAGAAATCATGTTAGTAATGTTTCCTGGAACAAAAAACGGGGAAATTCGTCTAACACCACTTGCTTTGAAAGTTGCGTAACATTCTTCAATACCGGTAATACCGCCAATGCCTGATCCTATAGCAACACCAATACGCTCTGCATTGTTATCGGTGACTTCCAGACCTGAATCTTCAAATGCTTGGCATCCAGCGGCTATACCATAATGAATGAAACCATCCATCCTTTTGGCATCTTTTTCTGAGATGTATTTGGAAATATCAAAATTTCTGATTACTCCACCAAAAGTCGTAGCAAAAGATGAAATATCAAATGAATCAATAAAACTAATACCACTTTTACCGTTTATGATGCCATCCCATGTTTCAGAAACTGTATTTGCGAGTGGGGTGATGGCACCTAATCCAGTGATTACAACTCGACGCTTGCTCAATGTAATTTACCGTAAAAAGGATGGGTGAATAAGATAAAAAGTGAGAGTGGATGATAATTACTCATCCACTAAACGCAACATAATTAAACGTTTTTTTCTACATAATCAATTGCTTGCTGAACAGTTGTAATATTTTCTGCATCTTCATCTGGAATTTCACACTCAAACTCTTCTTCCAACGCCATGACAAGTTCAACTGTATCCAGAGAATCAGCGCCTAAATCATCCACAAAAGAGGCATCGGTAGCAATATCTTCCTTAATACCTAACTGTTCTGCAACAATCTTTTTTACTCGTTCTTCAATGTTACTCATATTAATTTTCCTCAAACAATGTAAGTATAATTTAGTTGTAACTTACAGATGTATCGTTATAGTTTTTCTAGAAATGTCGTATCCGGCAAATCCAGAGGGCGGCGAATTATACTTTATATTACAATAATGTCACAATATTAAGGCGTAAATTGTAACATGTATGCAAACTTCAAAATTTAACTAAACTAAAATTATTGAAGCTTTCCATACCTTATCTTCAATCATTTTATGACTTTAACACTTTTTATTTGTAGCACTATCACATTGGAAAATCTTAATCCCACGCATGCAATGCCTCTTCTTAGCGTTAATTTATGCTCTACCTTCACACGCGCTATAAATGTCTCAACAACATTCTTTACTGCATAAAAAGACCACCATTAACATTCAGTGTTTCACCCGTAATATAAGCCGCTTTAGCTGAGGCTAAAAAAGACACTGCATGAGCGACTTCTTCTGCCTGACCTAGCCTTGCTAAGGGTATGGAACTTAATAAAGCAGTTTTAATTTCGCTGCTTAATTCTTTAGTCATATCCGTATCAATAAAGCCTGGTGCCACGGTATTAACGGTAATATTGCGCGAACCTACTTCTTGCGCCAAAGCTTTAGCAAAACCAATCATACCAGCTTTGGCAGCTGAATAATTCGCCTGACCTGCGTTACCTGTTAAACCCACAACTGATGAAATATTGATAATACGACCTGTTTTAGCTTTCATCATGCCACGCAGCACGGCCTTACTCATACGATAAACTGAGGTTAAATTGGTGTTAATAATGGCCTCCCAATCGTCATCTTTCATACGCAGTAACAGCGTGTCTCTTGTAATACCGGCATTATTAACCAAGACTTCAGGAGCTGAGTATTGTTCGTTTATTTGTTGGATAAGGTGCTCAATAGAATCTTGATCCGTTACGTTTAAAGACAACCCTACGCCATTACCCGCTAAATAGCTTGTAATAGCATTAGCACCATTTTCTGAAGTTGCCGTACCAATAACATAAAAACCATCATTTACTAATTGCTTGGCAATAGCTTGACCAATCCCACGACTTGCTCCAGTAACTAAAGCTATTTTTTTAGACATTAATGTGCTCCATTATTGCTTTTAATGTTTCAGAATCATATATCGCACCATGAAATGCTTCTTTATTTATACGCTTATTTAAACCAAGCAAAATTTTACCTGGCCCGCATTCAATAAAGGTGTTAATTCCCTGCGCACTCATTGCAGTAATGGTATCGACCCATAAAACAGGCTTAAATAATTGCTCTGTGACACTTCGCTTGATGCTATCTGGCGAATCATGCAATGCTGCATCAGAATTATGGATAAGTTTAATTGTAGGTGTTGAAATCGTGATATGGGAAAGTTGTTGAGCTAAATGCTGCGCGGCATTGTGCATCAGTAAACAATGTGATGGAACACTGACAGGAATAGCAATGACGCGCTTTGCACCTTTCTCTTTAGCTATATTCATCGCCCGTTCGACTGCGTCTTTATGCCCTGCAATGACAACCTGACCAGGGGCGTTAAAATTAGCTGCTGACACAAAAGTGTCCGCTGAGGCTTCATTGCACGCTAAAATCACCGCAGCATCATCAAGTCCTATAATTGCCGCCATTTTGCCAACACCTTCAGGCACGGCTTGCTGCATTAATTTGCCGCGTTCGGAAACTAATGCAATAGCATCCCTAAAACTCAGCGCCTCTGCACACACTAACGCGGTGTATTCACCTAAACTATGCCCTGCCATCATGCCAGGTCGAAGATCCGTATGCTTTGTCCAAATTGTCCATACTGCAACCCCAGCAGCAAGCATAATCGGCTGAGTATAATGCGTTTGATTTAGCTGCTGCGCTGAATCATGAGTAAGAATAGACCATAAGTCTATATTGAGAACATCTGATGCTTGTTGAAATATATCATTAACCTCTGGAAATACAGAGGCTAATTCATTCAACATACCAATCGATTGAGACCCCTGACCAGGGAAAACAAACGCTAAATTACTTAATTGCATAATTCTTCACGCAACACGTTAAAATTTAATTAATGCAGAACCCCAAGTAAATCCTGCGCCAAACGCTTCCAGCAAAACCACCTGCCCTCGCTGAATTCGTCCATCTCTTATTGCCTCATTAAAAGCAAGTAACACTGATGCTGAAGACGTATTACCTTGTGACTCTAAGGTAACAACCACTTGATCCATAGACATTTTTAACTTTTTAGCTGTCGCCGCAATAATTCTTATATTTGCTTGATGCGGCACTAACCAATCTACTTCAGATCTATCCATATTATTAGCATCTAATGTTTCATCAACGATTCGACCTAATGTATTAACTGCAACTTTAAAAACCTCATTACCACGCATTGAAATATATGGGGCGTGCTGCTCAGTATTAATATATAAATTGGGGCAATACAATAAATCTTCAAATTCACCATCAGAATGAATATGCGTTGATAAAATACCTGCTTGATCAGACGCTTCTAAGACGATTGCACCAGCACCATCACCAAATAAAATACAGGTAGTACGATCAGTCCAATCAACAATGCGTGAGCAAATTTCTGTCCCAACAATTAAGACTTTTTTTGCAGCACCAGTTTTAATGTATTGATCAGCAATACTCAAACCAAATATCGAGCCTGAGCATGCCGCCTGAATATCAAATGCCGCACAATTTTTTATACCTAAGCGCTTTTGCAACAAACAAGCGGTGCTTGGATAAGTTAAATCAGGTGTACCTGTTGCAACGATAATAAGATCAATTTGATCGGCTGGACTTTGACTCATTTCAAGTGCTTGCCTAGCCGCAATTTCTGCCATACTAGAAGCTGTTTCATGATCTGCAGCAATTCTACGACTTTTAATGCCAGTTCGTTCAAATATCCAACTGTCAGAGGTATCAACTGTTTGCGAAATGAAATCATTGGTACGGATAGCGTCTGGTAAATAACCACCCGTACCAATAATTCGTGAATAGCGCATCATGCGTTTTCTCTCTGAGCTAAAGACAACTCTATTTGCTTACTTATATTTTGGAGTACATTTTTTTTAACCTCGCATTCAGCAAGTTGAATTGCTGTTTTAAAGGCTAAGACATCAGCACCACCATGACTTTTAATGACTAACCCTCGCAAACCAAGAAAGCTAGCGCCGTTATAGCGACGCGGGTCAATACGATTTTTAAATGACCGCAAGACTGGTAAAACAATTAGCCCAGCGAATTTGGTTAATATATTTTTATTAAAAGCGGCCTTTAAGCTAACGCCTATCATTTTTGCGGTACCTTCAATAGACTTTAATGCGATATTACCAACAAATCCGTCAGTGACTATTAAATCAACTTTTAGATGACCTGCGGTTAATGAATCACCTTCAACAAAGCCAATATAGTTTAAAGAGGAATTTTCTAATAATTTAGCGGCCGCTTTAACTTGCTCATTCCCTTTAACGTCTTCCGTGCCAATATTTAATAAACCTACTGAAGGCGTCTCAATATTTTCAATTGCTTTCACTAACTCTGCACCCATCACTGCAAACTGAAATAAATGCTCCGCAGTGCACTCAACATTAGCACCTAAATCAAGCACATAGGTTTGACCAAATGTAGACGGCAAAGTAGATATAATCGCCGGTCTATCTACTCCAGGAATCATTTTTAAAACAAATTTAGCGGTTGCCATTAATGCGCCAGTATTACCTGCACTGATGCAAGCATCAACCTTGCCTTCATGAAGCAAATTAATAGCTACACGCATTGACGAGTCTTTTTTATTTCTTAATGCTTTTGATGGCGATTCATCCATATCAACACACTGTGATGCATGCTGAATACTGACCCGTTGTTGGCAATTATTTTTAACACTAGCAAGATAATGCTTTATTAAATTTTCATCACCAACAAGGATGACTGATAAGTCGAGATTATTTTCTAAGCATTCAAGTGTAGCCGGTATAGTGACCTCTAAACCGTAATCGCCACCCATGGCATCAACAGATAATGTTATTTTCACTTGAGTGATGGCTCCGCCATGAAGAAATGAAATCCAAAAAGATTTATAAAATTAAAAAAGTCAGCAAAGACTTTTTTATTAATCCTCTTCAGTGACTTTTGAACCTAAAATTTGACGACCACGATAAAACCCATCTGGTGTCATGTGATGACGTAAATGAGTTTCACCAGTGATAGAGTCTTGCGATAAGGCACGCGTGGTTAATGCGTCATGCGAACGACGTTGCCCACGACGTGAACGTGTAACTTTACTTTTCTGTACTGCCATTATTATTCTCCGTTTTTTTTTAAATCAGATAAAATTGAAAAAGGATTTTTTTTAATCACTGCGGCTTGATTGAGTGTTGGTCTTACTAAACTTAAGCTACTCAATGACTCAAATTTACAGTGGGTATGCTTAGGAAACACGGGTATCAGCAAAAGCAATTCATCTTCAATCATATCGTTAAGCAACACCTTTTCATCCTTAATAAGAAGGGGTTCATACTCATCTGATAATTTATCCGCTTGCTCAAAGCTATTAACCATACCTAACTTTGTCATGGTATTTATTTTGAATTCAATAGACTCCAAACAATTTTGACATTTTAGGTAGACTGCTCCATCAAGACTTAGCTCACAAAATGCTTGCCGACCCTCTTTACCAAAAACCATAAACACAGCAAAATCACCTTCATTGCTGTATAAAATATCAGTTAAACGGCGCAAATTTTTAACGGCCAAATGACCGTGTAACTGCCCACGCTTATCTGCTTGATGAAATGGATCAATAAATTCAGGCAACTGCTGAGACATAAGCTTTAGGTTTTAAGGAGGAAATTGTACGCGGCATAATTATTCACTCAATTACCCATGACATTTAATACGCACTGTGTTAATCATTGCTGGTCAATCGCACTAATTTTTCACGCGCCGCTAAGATTGCTGATTTTACGGCCTCAGGTGCAGTCCCTCCAACATGATTCCTTGACGCCACCGAGCCTTCTAATGTTAAACAATCATAAACATCAGCAGCTATTAAAGAAGAAAACTCCTGCAATTCAGGCAACGATATAGCAGCTAAATCACGATGAGTTTCAATGCCTAAACAAACTGCTTGGCCTACAATTTCATGTGCATCGCGAAAGGCCAAACCTTTTTTTACTAAATAATCAGCTAAATCAGTCGCGGTTGCAAAACCAGATTTAGCTGCTACGTACATAGCTTCTTTATTCGCAGTAATATTTGGCACCATATCAGCATATGCACGTAAGCAATTCAAAACAGTATCAACTGTATCAAATACAGGCTCTTTATCTTCTTGATTGTCTTTGTTATAAGCTAATGGCTGACTTTTCATTAACATCAATAAAGCCATCAAATGCCCAGTAACTCGACCTGATTTACCACGCACAAGCTCTGGCACATCAGGGTTCTTTTTTTGTGGCATAATTGATGACCCAGTACAAAATGCATCAGATATATCAATAAAATTAAATTGCGCACTCGACCAAAGAATTAATTCTTCTGAAAAACGCGATAAATGCATCATAATTAAACTCGCTACCGCAACAAATTCAATCGCAAAATCACGATCACTCACTGAATCTAATGAATTCGCTGACGGCCGACTAAAGCCAAGCAATTGAGCTGTTAAATACCGATCAATTGGATAACTTGTTCCTGCCAAGGCTGCTGAGCCTAAAGGCAAAATATTAATTCTTTTTAAACACTCAGTTAAACGCTCTTGATCTCGACTCAGCATCTCAAACCAAGCCATCAAATGATGCCCAAAGGTAATGGGTTGGGCAACTTGCAGATGGGTAAAACCAGGCATAATAGTCGCCACATGCTGCTCTGCTAAGTCCACAATCGCCCACTGAAGCCTATTAAGTTGCTTCACAACAAAAGCAAGCTCAGCACGCAAATACAAACGTATATCTGTCGCTACCTGATCGTTTCTGGAACGACCAGTATGTAATTTCTTACCTGCAACGCCTATTTTTTCAATTAGCATTGCTTCGATATTCATATGCACATCTTCTTGCTTAATTGACCAAGAAAATTGCCCAGAAGTTATCAACGCACTAATTTCATTTAATCCTGAAACAATTTGGGTGCATTCCTCTTCTGTCAGAATGCCACACTTACTTAGCATTGTGGCATGAGCAATCGAACCGAGAATATCATAATGCGCCAAACGCTTATCAAAACTAACTGACGCAGTAAACTCTTCAACAAAAGCATCGGTAGCAATTGTTAAACGAGCATTAGATAACTTCTCTTTAATTTCAGATGAATTCATTGACAAATTTAATTGACTCGACGATAAATCAAACTACTAAAAGCAAAAAACCATATCAAACAGATTAATTAATCGCTTGATATGGTTAATTCAGCAAATTACAACAATTTTTTCAAACCTTCAAAACTTTGAACCGCAGCTTTCAACTCTTGCTCAGCTTCTTGTAAAGATGAGTTTTTAGCATGATTACGCGCTGATTTTAATTTAGCGTTTGCTTTAGATCTAGCAGAATCGACTTTATCGTTTGCATTAATTTCTTTACTTATATCCAACGCATCTTTAATTAAATTTGCAACGACTTCAGCATCTGAACCACTAGTGATGGCATCAATAGCTATTTTAATTTTTCCAGTGACTAAATCAATTGCTTCAACAGGTTGATAGGTTACTCTGCCTGGATCAGATTCTGCTACTGCGTGAACTGACACCATACCTACTGATAATGCGACAATCATAGAAATCAAAAACTTTTTCATAATTAACTATTCCTCAAGTTGTTTTTTATATTGATAGTGTCTATATAATTATTAGAAGTTACAATTATATGACGCAAATAATTCTAGCACATGTTAAAAGCTTTTTATGTCACTCAAATTTAAATTAATAACTTTACGACTTAATTAACAAAAAATTGGGCATAAAAAAAGGTTGCCTGCTGGGCAACCTTTTAAATTTATGGCGTCCCCAAGGGGGTTCGAACCCCTGTTACCGCCGTGAAAGGGCGGTGTCCTAGGCCACTAGACGATGGGGACTAAAACTCTAAAAAATATACGACTACATCATAAATAATGGCGTCCCCAAGGGGGTTCGAACCCCTGTTACCGCCGTGAAAGGGCGGTGTCCTAGGCCGCTAGACGATGGGGACTAGCGTATGCTTTACTTCTGGTGGAGCCAAGCGGGATCGAACCGCTGACCTCTTGCATGCCATGCAAGCGCTCTCCCAGCTGAGCTATGGCCCCTCAGCAAAGAACGGGCATTATACAGAATTTATTACTTCCGTCTACAGATTATTTCTGTTGCTTATAAACACTACTGCATTGTGAATTCTTGCTAAGGTTTTTTCTTGACCTAATAACGCTAAAGTTTGATCTATTGCTGGCGAAACGGCGGCTCCTGTAATGGCTACCCGCAAAGGCTGTGCGAGCTTACCCATATTTACCGATAACACCTCAGCCAAGCTTACAATTGCGTCATGAATGACACTCGCTTCCCACGTTACAATTGCCGCAAGCACTTCATGTAACTGCTGAAGAATACTGACCGCATCATCAGTAAAATTCTTTTTGACGGCCTTAGCATCATAAGCCTCTACATCTTTATAGAAATAAATACTTATAGCCGCCATGTCAACCAAGGTTTTTGCTCGCTCGCGCTGCACCTTAACTAATTCAACTAATGATGGACCATTACCAAGCTCTAGGCCTAACTGCGCCATGTGCCATTGCAAATGATAAGCCACTTTCTCTGGCTCTGCATTCATGATGTATTGATGATTCAACCATAGTAGCTTTTCCATGTTAAATACCGATGCTGAGCTATTAACAGCGTTTAGCTCAAAATAAGCAATCATTTCTGCAATAGAAAATACTTCTTGATCACCATGCGACCAACCTAAACGCACCAAATAATTTAGCAGCGCCTCAGGAAGATAGCCTTCGTCTCGAAATTGCATCACACTCACTGCACCATGCCGCTTAGATAAACGACTGCCATCAGCGCCTAAAATCATCGGTAAATGTGCATATAAAGGCAAACTTGCACCCAAAGCATTTAGAATATTTATTTGCCTCGGTGTATTGTTAATATGGTCATCGCCACGTATCACATGCGTTACGCCCATATCCATATCATCAACAACAACGGTTAAATTATAGGTAGGTGTTCCATCACCTCTAGCAATAATTAAATCATCTAATTCTTTGTTGGCAATAACGATATGTCCTTTTACCAAGTCTGCTATTGTGACCACACCATCAACAGGATTTTTGAAGCGAATTACTGGCTGCTTAGCCCTATCTAAAGCACAAGTAATATGGCGACACTTTCCGTTATAACGCGGCTTTTCTTTATTTGCCATTTGCGTAGCACGTAATTCCTCCAGCTCTTCTTTACTGCAATAACAATAATAAGCATCGCCTTGAGCTAATAACTGCTGAATAACTTCTGTGTAACGCTCAAAGCGCTGGGTTTGATAATAAGGTCCTTCATCGTAAGCTAAACCTAACCAATCCATGCCTTGCAAAATTGCATCCACTGATTCCTGTGTAGAACGTTCTAAATCCGTATCTTCAATACGAAGAATGAATTTACCGCCGTGTTTGCGTGCATATAGCCATGAAAACAAAGCCGTCCGCGCACCTCCAACATGCAGATAACCAGTAGGACTTGGAGCAAAACGTGTAGTAATAGTCATGGCAAAATAATTTAACAGGGGTAATAATGAGTTACGAATAAAATGGACAGTAAGCAAAAAATTTAATCGATATACTTTAGACCAGCCATATAGGGTAGCAATACTTCAGGAATATGGATACGTCCTTCAGCATCTTGATAATTTTCCATTACAGCAATAAGCGTACGACCAGCAGCTAATCCTGAACCATTTAAGGTGTGCACCAACTCTGGCTTAGCCGTTTCTGGATTACGCCAACGTGCCTGCATTCTTCGTGCCTGAAAATCTTTAAAATTACTGCATGAAGAAATTTCACGATAGGCACCTTGACCAGGCAGCCATACTTCTAAATCATAGGTTTTAGATGAAGAAAAGCCAGTATCACCCGCACATAACAACATTTTTCTATAAGGCAACTTAAGCATTCTTAAGATAGCTTCAGCATGAACTGTTAAGGCCTCATGGGCTTGCGCTGAATCTTCTGGCTTTACAATTTGCACGATTTCTACTTTTTCAAATTGATGCTGCCTAATCATGCCACGAACATCGCGCCCATAAGCACCCGCCTCACTTCTAAAACAAGGACTATGGCAAACAAACTTTAACGGCAATTGTTTTGCATCAATAATTGTATCTCTAACAATATTAGTTACCGGCACTTCCGCCGTTGGAATTAAATAAAGTGCTGGATCGTCAGAAGCTTTAAATAAATCTGCCTCAAATTTTGGCAATTGCCCCGTGCCGTAGAGACTCTCTGCATTCACTAAATATGGCACATACACCTCACTGTAACCATGCTCAGCAGTATGCGTATCTAACATAAATTGAATAAGTGCACGTTGCAAACGCGCAATAGCCCCCTTTAACACCACAAAGCGTGCACCTGCTATTTTTGCACCCAACTCAAATTCAACACCCTTACTCGCCCCTAAATCAACATGATCTTTAGGTGTAAAGGAAAACTCAGGAACAGCACCCCAACGACTAAGCTCAATATTAGCGTCTTCATTTTTGCCTTCAGGTACACCCTCATCAAGAAGATTGGGCACACTCTCCATCATCACAGCCATTTGCTGCTGAATAGCTGCCAAATTTACCTCAGCTTCTTTTAAGGCATCGCCTAATGAGTGCACTTCTGATAATAACGCACCTACATCCTCACCCTTGCTTTTAGCAATACCAATAGTCTTAGAGTGACTATTACGTGCATTTTGTAATTCTTGCGTGTTAACTTGAATTTCTTTACGCTTTAATTCTAATTCTGTATAAAGCTCCGCATTAAAATTGAACGAACGACGGGCTAGTTGGTGTTGAACAAACGCTAAGTCTGTTCTAAATAATCGGGGATCTAACATGCGTACCTTTTAAAATTAAGAAAAAAAATGTTTCACCAAAGTCGTTCCAGACCACATTACTAATAAACATAGGCTCGTATTAAGCACAAACGGCTTAAGCATTTCCTGCGCCGAGAACGCCATGCCATGCTCTAACAAATAAAGCAATACATACAAACCGGAAAAAAGCAGATAAACACCGCTAATCATCACCACTAACAGTAGTTGAAGCTCGATGCTCAAGAGCACTTTTTGCAACAACACTGTGCCGATTAGGCTAATTAACAACGCACCAATGGCGTTAACAATAAAAATTGAATAAGGATAAAGAGCATCTAACTGCCACTTATCAATACTAAGCAACAACTTACTTACCTGCAACCCCAGCCACACAGCGAATAAACACAATAAAAGATTAATGGCTATATTTAAAAAAGCCTTATTAATTTGACCTTGCTGAAATAAATAACACGTTTCTAACGAAAATGTAGAAAATGTTGTTAAGGCGCCGATAAAGCCAACTAAAATGGCGGCGCGATACTCAATAGTAAACGCCATTTTATGCAGACTTAATGCTTGACTCAATAAGCCTAATAAAAAAGATCCCACTACATTGACCACCAACGTTCCATAAGGAAACCCCCGACCTAACCACAAATGCAAGCCATTTGATATTAAGAAACGAATGACAGCACCCAATGCACCGCCCATGGCTACGGCAAATAATTCTCCCATAACACAGCCAGCCTTATAAGAAGTCGTTAACGAATTGGAACGACAGGTGATGCCACAATAAAATGCTCACGATAATAACGAAGCTCTTCAATAGATTCGATAATATCGTCCAAGGCTTGATGTTTAGTATCTTTTTTAAAACCGTTTTTAAGCTCAGGAGCCCACCGTGCCGCGAGCTCTTTTAAGGTTGATACATCTAAATTTCGGTAATGAAAATAAGCTTCCAACTTGGGCATGTAGCGACAAAGAAAACGGCGATCTTGACCAATACTATTGCCGCAAATAGGTGATGTATTCGCGGGAACCCATTGCTTAATAAAGTCAAGTGTAAGGTCTTCAGCTATTTTTTCAGTTACCGTAGACTGCTTAACGCGCTCGATCAAGCCTGATTGCCCATGATGTTTTTGATTCCAATCATCCATACCTCGCATAATTTCTTCAGTTTGATGTATTGCCAAAACCGGACCTTGTGCTAAAACATGTAAATCCTTATCGGTAATAATTGTAGCGATTTCGATAATAAGATCAGTGTCAGGATTTAAACCTGTCATTTCTAAATCAATCCAAATTAAATGCTGATTTGCCTCTGCCATGGAGCTTCGTATGCCTTGTGTTGATTGTATTAACGCTAAGCGTTAGTGTAGCATTGGCAAATATTTACGTCTAACCCTTAAATTTAAGACAATATTATGAATACTTTTACCTTACTCTTCATCATGGCACTCGCCACTTCCTTTGGCATTGAATATTGGCTAGCCCAGCGTCATAGCCGCTATGTCAGCTTACACAGAACAGCGGTACCCGAAGCATTTTCACAGACCGTTTCCTTAATCGCCCATCAAAAAGCCGCCGACTATACCCTTGCTAAAGGCCAGTTAGGTGAAATTGACAGAATTGTTGGCATAATCATATTATTGCTATTTACCTTAGGTGGCGGCATTAACGCAATTTTTTCATTATGGACGCAATGGCTTGATTCAGCTTTTTGGGCAGGCATCGCGGCAACCGCCAGTGTGTTTTTTGTCATGTCAGCGGCAGAATTACCCAGCCAAATTTATCAAACCTTCGTTATTGAAGAAAAATTCGGCTTCAACAAAAGCAGTACCCAACAATTTATCAAAGATCACCTGATGCAATTAGGTTTAGGAGCGGCAATAGGCATGCCATTATTAGCCATTATTTTATGGGTAATGGATAGCATTGGCAGCACTTGGTGGTTATGGGCATGGGCCATTTTAATGGGTTTTTCATTATTAATGAGCTGGCTATACCCAACCGTCATAGCACCATTATTTAACACCTTTACCCCCATTGCAGAAGGCTCATTAAAAAATCGTATTCAAGCATTATTAACACGCTGTGGCTTTAGCAGCCAAGGCATTTTCATTATGGACGGCTCAAAACGCTCAGGGCATGGGAACGCTTACTTTACTGGCTTAGGCAAAAATAAACGTATCGTGTTTTTTGATAACTTAATTAATTCACTGGATGAAGAAGAACTAGAGGCAGTTCTTGCACATGAATTAGGTCATTTCAAACACAAACATGTCATTAAAATGCTCATTGCTAGCGCAGTAACCAGCTTAATTAGCTTTGCTATTTTAGGCTGGTTGATTAATGAACCATGGTTTTACACAGGCTTAGGGCTAGGCTTAGAACAACGCTCCAATGCCGCAGCCCTGCTATTATTCATGCTAATCTCCTCGCCCTTTACTTTTTTTATGCAGCCCATTAGCGCCTATTTTCAACGTAAATTTGAATTTCAAGCGGATGATTTTGCTGCTCAACAAGCCGACGCCACTAAAATGATCAGCGGCCTAGTAAAATTGTATGAAGAAAATGCCAGCACCTTAACACCAGACCCCCTTTACTCAGCATTTCATTATAGCCATCCGCCCGCTGCGATCCGTATCGCCAACTTAAAAAATCAACTGTAATGACAGCATTATTAGAAGGACTGGTCATAGCGAACTTAGGGCAAGGCATTGCTGTAGAACATAAAAATGAAATTATTCTTTGCCAAACGCGCCGAAAATTAACCACAATTGCCGTTGGTGATCGTGTTCAATTTACACTTTCGGCGCCACTACAAGGTCGTATTGACGACATTTTACCTAGACGGTCTGTGTTATTACGCCCTTCCAGAGGCGATAAACCCAGACCCGTCGCCGCCAATATTGATAATATTTTTATTGTTTTCGCGGTCGAGCCATTTTGTGATTTTTTATTAATCGATCAATATCTGGCGATCTGTGAGCAGTATCAAATTAAAGCATCCTTAATCCTCAATAAAATTGATTTACCGCCCTCACCTGAAATAGAAAAAGAACTCCTGATATATCAATCATTAGATTATCCACTTTTTCGAATCAGTGCCTTAGATGAAACAAATACGGGGCTTAAACAACTAAAAACAGCATTAACCAATGAAGTAAGTATTTTTACTGGTCAATCAGGCGTTGGAAAATCTTCTTTAACCAATGCGCTTATTCCAGACAAAGCCCTCAAAACCAATGCCTTATCAAGCACCACAAAGCATGGGCGACATACCACAACAGCCGCCACGCTATACCATTTACCCGACGGAGGAGACTTAATTGACAGCCCCGGCGTTGCTATTTTTGGCCTTGCAGATTTAACCGAAGCACAACTAGCGTATGGGTACCGAGAATTTCAACCCCTACTTGATCACTGCCGATTTAATGATTGTCATCACGTTAAAGATAAAGATTGCGCAGTGAGGATGGCTGTTGAAGAAGAAAAAATATCCGCCAATCGCTATCAACGGTTTTTAAAGCTGAGGGAAAAAATGTCGGTAACGGCGTTTATTACGTAAAAAAACTTTCTTAACCAAATGACATTCACCGTTCATTCTTAATCAAAGCAATATTGCAGTTTGCACGTCATCGTGACGCATTGTAATGCGTTAAATGAACGCGGACTTCGCGACTACGTTAATACCCGACGCGATTTATCGCGTCTCTACAATATTGATAGCTTTTTGACTGACACAACAGCTAGATTTTTTGCCCCTATCTAAATACCTTGTTGCCCAGAAAACGGCCACCTACGGATAGGAAAATGATCGCACGGTACTACACACCTACGTTTGAAACCAACGGGTAATTTTCGGGATGCTTAATTGAATCAACATGTAAATCAACATCAAGTTCAGGCCAATAGAGGTGATGTGGTAAAGGTCTTTCCACACAAAAAAGTTGTTCTACAGCGGCTTTACGAAACCAAGGAAAATCTAAGAAGGAAACAAATAATTCAGTTTCTTCATCAAGTAATAACCAAAAACCATGTTTTGAAATACCTAAAACTTCAACCTGGGAAATGTTTGAACCAAGCATTCCTAATCTCCTGCTCATGTAATGTAACTAAATTTTCTGCTTCCTTAAGCTCTTGAGAAGACAGTCCAAAGTTTTGAGAAAGTAAAATAATTGGTTCAAGCCAAAATTTAGCTTCACCATCAGTATGTTGAACGTGAACATGCATCCTTTGCTCTTCACGTGAAAAAAAAATAGAACCTATAACCGCGTTCTCAAAATACTGTTGGACTCATAAGAAATCTATTTGCCGTGATGTATTAATTTTGATTTGTATTGAAGAATATTCATAGTTGTAGTGAAGTTTATTGAAATATTATTCTTGCAATGAAGATTTTAGCTCTATGTGATTTACAGTGGGTGACATAATTAAAAATATAAGCGGGTCATAAGAAGAATTGATATGACTACAAGTCCCAGAGCCGACTTGAACGTTTTGAGCTGTTTATAAGATTTGTGTTTTTCGGTATTTTTTATTATTTACCCACTACGATTCACATAGAGCCCCTATTAATGACTACACTAAAGTTTTAAATCACTACCCGCCTGTTTCTATCGTGCCACTTACTCGGTATTATTCTCAGTGTCAGGTGCTTGACTTGGCTGACGGCGTTTGCCGATATTCTTTTTATCTCTAAGTCGCACTTTTATTTTTTTTGCTTTGACCTTTTTTGGCTCTTCTTTGGTTTTACTTCCCACCGCTTTGCCTGAGGTTTTTAATTTCTTTGGCCCTTTATAACTGCCCTCGACTTCTTTAACGATTCGCTGAGTAAACTTTTGATGCAGAAAGCGCTGTATTCCCGCCATTAAATTCCACTCTGAACTGCGCACTAACAAAATAGCCACACCTTGTTCATCAGCGCGACCCGTTCTGCCAATGCGATGAATATAATTTATCCCCGTGCGCGGCACTTCAAAGTTAATCACCAAGTTAATGCCCTTAACATCCAAGCCACGTGCGGCTAAATCGGTTGAGATGATGGTATTGACCACACCTTCACGAAATAACTGCATCATGCGGTTACGATCTTTTTGATCCATTTCGCCGTGCAATACTCCAACACGCAAACCTTGTGCGCGTAAGGGTTCTTGTAAACTATTCGCGCGTAATCGGGTATTAGTAAAAATTAACGCTTTATCGTAAGTTTCATTTAGCAATAACCAGGCAAGGATTTTTTGCTTATGCTCGACATCGTCCGCCACCATAAACTCTTGGCTGATGTTTTGATGCCCTTGATGCAAAGAGTTTAACGCTAAGGTTTTATAATGATTATTAAGCAGTCGATCAGCCATTTTAAGCACGCCGTAATGCGTGAGTGTGGCTGAAAATAATAAGGTTTGACGCTGCCCCTGACAGTGACTAACAATATTTAACACCGCATCACTAAAGCCCATGTCGAGCATTCGATCAGCCTCATCGAGAATTAACATGTCAAGATGAGTGAAGTCGACCAACTGTTGATTAATCAATTCTACTAAGCGACCAGGCGTGGCTACGATGACCGCAACATTGCGACGCACGGCACTTTGTTGACGTTTAAAATCATCTCCGCCCGTTATTAATGCTGTTTTGATGCCTGTTGCAGCGGCAAATTCACAACACTGCGCGTAGGTTTGTTGAGCTAATTCGCGCGTGGGCGATAAAATCAACGCACGCGTACCAAATAAGGTGCTGGTGTGACTTAGAATATTTTGTAACATCGGCAATAAAAATGCAGCCGTTTTACCACTGCCTGTTTCTGCACTCACCAACATATCCTTGCGTTCTAAGATACTTGGAATAGCTTGCTGTTGAACTTCAGTAGGGCGTTCAAAACCCATCTTAGTTACGGCGTTAAGTAAGTCTTCGCGCAAGGCTAAATCAGCAAAGGTAAACGCTTGTGGCGGCGTGGGGATAGGTAATTGTTCGGACATAAGACCTTAACTGTAGTGTGAATTAAGCCATTTTGGTTGAACTGGCTTAATGAAAATAAAAAAGCTGTGTGTGCTGCTGTTGGCAAGCGTTGGCTAACCGTTACTGAACAGGCGAACACTGCGCACGCAGATCAGCAATAGTCTGAAAGACATCTCTAAATTGCTGCTGGGTTAATTTTTTTGTTTGCACGTTATACCGACTGGTATGGTAAGACGCAACTAAATACGTCCCATCTGGCAAGCGATACTGGGCATTGTGTTTAAAGGGTGCACTGCGTAGTGGATACCCTTTAGCGGTTAATACTGCGCTATGTGCAATGGCGCCCAAGCTTAACATAATGCTGGGCGTGGGTAATGCCGCCAATTCTGCGCGTAAATAAGCATTACATTGACGCACTTCCGTTGTTAAAGGCTTGTTTGCTGGGGGCAAGCATTTTACTGCGTTCGTTATCCGACAGTGCTTTAACACGAGTCCATCGTTTACGGCAACCGCCGTGGGTTGATTACTGTAGCCAAACTCATACAGCGTTTCATATAACATCAGCCCTGCAAAGTCTCCGGTGAAGGGGCGGCCACTGGCATTAGCACCGTGCATTCCTGGTGCTAAGCCCACAATTAATAAGCGTGCGTCGGGGTCACCAAACGGGGGGACGGGGCGTGCGTAATAGTCTGGATGGGTTTGTTTTACCTCGTGCAAAAACGCCACTAAACGTGGGCATAGCTGACAGTCTGGGCTAAATATCTGCTTATTTTCAAACGCTGCTAAGACAGTCATGGGCGCTCCAATAAAGTAGCTAATATTAATCTTGACTCAGTGGCATGACTAATATCTTTTAAAACGCGCTGCGCTAGGGCGTGCGCTTGTTGTTGTTGCGCAATCTGCAATGCGCGGCGCCACGCTTGAGTTATTTGTTTCAGCGGAGGGTTTGCTTGCATTAATAAACATTGGCCTTGTAAACGATACACCTCACTTGCCAATAAATATTCGT
>QYQN01000069.1 GCA_007280895.1 Methylococcaceae bacterium | reverse complement strand
GGGAGCCTACTTTCGAAAAACAAATAGGACTGAATACCTTAATATCATACCCGTTGCCATTTATGGTGCGGGTGAAACGGGAGTCAAGCTATCAGCCGCCTTGCAGGCAGGAAAGCATTTCAGGGTGATGGCGTTTATTGATGACAGCTTGGACTTGCAAGGAACTGAAATTTTCGGTGTCAGGGTTTATCCTTTTTCTTCATTTGCAAAGGTTTTGAAACAATTTAAGATTGTGTCAGTGTTATTGGCCATTCCTTCAGCTTCGCGAATAAGGCGCAGCGAAATTATCCGGGCGATAGGCCAATACAAAGTACCCATTAAAACCATCCCCAACATGATTGATTTGATGAATGGCTTGGCAAAAGTTGATGAGATTAGGGAGGTTGAACTCGAAGACTTACTGGGACGGGATACGGTTCAACCGATAGCTCAGTTACTAAAACAGTGCATTGAGGGTAAGTCAGTGATGGTGACTGGCGCGGGGGGGGGCGGTAGGTTCTGAACTTTGCCGTCAAATATTGATGCAAAAACCCACGCATTTGGTGTTGTTTGAGAAATCCGAGTTTGCCCTATATCAAATCGAACAAGAGCTTAATGCGCTTAATATAGCGTTGGGCGGTAACGTCAGGATCGTGCCTGTTCTTGGCTCTGTCACCCATCAACATCGGGTTGAGCGTGTGTTGGATGCCTTCGAGGTGCAGACGGTATATCACGCCGCCGCCTATAAGCATGTGCCTTTGGTGGAACATAATTTGATCGAAGGCGTATTGAATAATGTGTTTGGCACGTACCGCGCGGCTGACGCGGCAAGACGCACAGGTGTGGAAGCCTTTGTGTTGATTTCTACCGATAAGGCAGTTCGTCCCACTAATGTGATGGGGGCGAGCAAGCGTTTTGCCGAGTTGGTGTTACAGGCATTTGCACGGGAAGGCGGAACCACCCGGTATTGTATGGTGCGCTTTGGCAATGTGCTAGGTTCTTCGGGTTCGGTGGTGCCGTTATTCAAGAAACAAATTGAAAAAGGTGGGCCGGTGACAGTGACCCACCCTGATATTACACGTTACTTCATGACTATTCCCGAAGCCGCAGGGTTGGTGTTGCAAGCGGGTGCGATGGGGCAGGGCGGGGATGTTTTCGTGCTTGATATGGGGGCATCGATAAAGATTGTCGATTTGGCATCCAGGATGATCCATTTAAGCGGACTAGAGGTGCGCGATGATGCCAACCCGGAAGGCGAGATTGAAATTCAATTCACTGGGTTACGTCCTGGCGAGAAACTGTACGAGGAATTGTTGATTGGTGAAAATGTATCAGATACGGAACATCCGTTGATTATGCGGGCAGAGGAGCTTGAATTGCCGTGGCCTTATTTGCGGGAAAAACTGGAGCAGGTAGATGCCGCCTGCCATCAGTTTGATTGCGGAACCGTGAGGGATATTTTGTTGGAAGTCATTGACGGTTACCAACCGAGCGGAGACATTTGTGACCATGTCTGGGAAAGTCACAGGTTGCGTTCTAATGGATGTTCTTTATGAATAATGGAAATTCTTTCTGTCAAGGCCAGGTAGGGCGGGCAAACATCTTTTTGCTTGCCCGCCCTACTTGGCTATCAACGCCTTGAATGGTATTAACCACGGTATTGCATCAGCCATAGAAACTGAAAGCGGCATTACACCATTGCAAGTCTGTTGCATGATCGAATTGGCCCGTGATGCGTTGTTTAGTTGTGTGGAAAAGTTTGTAGTTTGTTTTTTTAATGTTTATCCTGCTTTGTCCGCAAAACCCCGCCGTTCAGGGCGGGGATGTAAGGATGCTCTTGACTTTGACTTTGCTTGTCAGTAGCATCGGTATCCCGTTCACTTCACAGGCTAACCCCGCCTGCCCGGCGGTTCATTGCCCGCCAAAAGCACATGGCCTCTGGCAAGCACATTTATGGCGCCAACTATGTCGGCATTTTCACTAAAGCCACATTCCACACAAACAAATTCCGCTTGTGTGAGCCTATTTTCCTTGCTTGCGTGCTTACAGCACGGGCAAGTTTGGCTAGTGTGGTGCGGCGGCACTGCAAGCAAGATGCCGCCACGCCAAGCTTGTTTGTATTCAAGCTGCCGCCTGAACTCGCCCCAGCCCTGGTCTAAAATTGAACGGTTCAGCCCGGATTTTTGCGCTACTTTTTTCCCCGGATTGTCTGCCGTCCCTTTGCTGTTTTTTGTCATGTCCGATATTTTTAGGCCTTCAACAACGATCATCGCGTGGTTTTTGCTGATGCGTGTTGAAGCCTTATGTAAAAAGTCTTTCCTTGTGTCGGCAATGCGTGTGTGCAGGCGGGTCATCACCGCCTTCTGCTTGTGCCAGTTGGCAGAGAACTTGGTCTTTTTGGCAAGCTTGCGCTGCTGCTTGGCCAACTTCTCTGGCATCTGTTTGAAACTGTTTTTTCCAATGACATGCTCCCCAGTGGACAGCGTGGCAAAATATGCGATTCCCATGTCAACCCCAACCGCGCTGGTTGACCCGTGGCGTGGCTGCTTGACTTCAAGCTCGGTCTGCACTGAAATTATGTATTTGCCATATTTTTTGCTGATAGTCACATTCTTGATTGTGCCTTCAATCTTTCGGCTGTTCCTGTACTTCACCCGCCCCAGCTTTGGCAGCCTGAAGACGCAGTTGTTCTCGTCAACGGAAAATCCTTGTGGGTATCGTATGCCCGCCTCGTTGCGCCCTTTTTTCTTGAATGTCGGAATGCGCTTGAAAGGCTGGTTTTTATCAAAAGCGTCACGGAAAGCACGGTCAAGAGCCTTGGCGGTCTGCTGCAAGGATTGTGACGGCGCGCCCTTAAGGAATGAATACTCGTCCGACTGTTTCCAGAGCTGGATGAACCACGCCATTTCAAAATACCAAAGGATCGGCAGGCCGTTTGCAAGGCGATACAAATTCATAGCGAGAAGTTTGTTCCAGACAAAACGGTTTGCACCCAGTGCCAGGGCAATATGATCGATATGTTTTGGTTTTGGTTCCGTCATGTGCAAGTCTGTTTCATGATCGAATTGGTCAGTGATGCGTTGCTTGAGAGTTTGTCTGAATTGAGTGAACCCTAGCTGTGGGGACAAACAGCTTTATCGTTTGCCCACAAAAGCTTGAAGTCTGGGATCTTTTGTAAAATTTTTAAAAAAACAAACAAACTACCATCTGATTTCATTGTTTGGATTTTCATGTAGTCGCGTTTGTAGTTTGTTTTTAATGTTTATAACTGTTTTAATTGTTTTCAGACGTTTATTTTATTTATTAATCATAGTGTTACAAACCAAAAGGCAAGGAATTTGTTGTGAAAGGCAAGGAATTTGTTGTATTATGCCCCCCGTAGCTTATTTTTTTTGCAGTGTTATCTGTTTTTCGGCGCTAAATAAGGTTTTTTTATTGGTATGAAATGTATTTATAAATAATATTATCTATTATATACAATATGTTACTCGCTTAAGGTAAGGAATTTGTGGTGAATATTTTAAAAAATAGATTTTCATGGCTAAGATAAAGAAAAAAGCATTGCTGTCGTCTTCGCTGATCGTTACTCAGTCAAATCAATTGGTAGAGGCGCGTTACAACTTGAGTTTAGGTGAGCAACGTTTACTCTTGACTATGATTTCAAGAATTCAACCAGATGACGAAGACTTTAAACCGTACCGCATAAGTATTAGCGAATTGGCTAATTTTCTTGGCGTAGCAAGGGGTTCTGCTTATCATGAGTGCAAGAAAATCACAAAATCCTTATTGGGTCGAGTGTTGGAGATTCAAGAACCCGGGCGACTATTGCAAATAGGTTGGGTATCATCTGCTGATTACATTGATGGTACGGGTCTGGTTAATTTGAGTTTTGACCCATTACTAAAACCATATTTGTTGCAATTAAAAGGAAATTTTACATCGTGTAGAATTGAAATGTTGTTAGGCTTTAAAAGCCAGTACACCATTAGGATGTACACTTTGTTAAAGCAATATGAAAAATTAAAAGAGCGTGAAATAGAGCTTGTTCAATTACGTGAAATGTTAGGTTTAAGTAAGAACTTGTACCCGGAATATAAAAACTTTAAACAGTGCATTTTGCTTCCCGTTAAAAATGAGATGGCTAAAAAAGCCGATCTGTATTTTGAATTTGATGAAATAAAGCATGGTCGCCGTGTTGGTGCCATCCGCTTTAGCATTCTAACAAAAAAAGATGTTAAAGAGACGGCCGAATTACCAGAATCTTCGCTACCAGAGCCAAAGCCGCCGCCATCACCAACCAATGAAACACCCATGTCGTTACAGCAATTGTTGGCGCTTGTGCCAAAACAGCACCGAGCACTTAAAACGGTGCTAACAGCCCTAGAATCCTACGAAAAGAAGCATGGCTTTGACTATGTTAAACGCAATATTCTGTACAGCAATGCTAAAGCGGCTAAATCGTATGCCGGATATTTAAATAATGCGCTTAAAGATGATTGGAGCCATGACTGGGCGCTGGAACAGGAAGCGCCAGTAAAGAAAAAGGCACCAAAAGTGTGGGAACGCCAAGGATTTGCCAGTCAGAAAGAGTACGATGATTTCATGTACAAGAAACAGATGGAAGCTTATGGGGTGACGGTTTGAGAAAATAACCGGGGCAGGATTAGACACCGGTGTTGTTGGCAAAAATGAGTGTTTTTCCACAAGAAGTAGCGATACGTGCAGAAATAGGGGAAAATTACACACGGCTGATTAACGAGTTAAAGAATGACGGTTCTATATTATTCCACCCCATATAGAAGCACATAACACCATTTGTAAAAGAAGAATGTCGGATTCCGTTCCATTTTTAGTCAAATAAAAACAAAACACATGTGTAAAATAAACCCCCGCGTAGATTTTGCGTTTAAAAAACTGTTTGGTAGCGAAGAAAATAAAGATCTGCTGATTTCGCTGATCAACGCCATCGTCTCCGAACAAGAACAGGTGGTTGAAGTGGAATTAAAAAACCCCTACAACTTAGCTGATTACCGCGCAGGGAAAATGTCCATTCTTGACATCAAAGCAAAGGCTGAAAATGGCCGATGGTTCAACGTTGAAATGCAAATCAGCGAGGATTATAACTTTGACAAACGTGCCATTTATTACTGGGCCAAGCTTGTCACTGAGCAACTCAGTGAAGGCATGATGTTTAAAGAACTGAAAAAGACCATCAGCATCAGCATCCTGGATTTCAACTTTATACCGAATACAGCAGAGGTTCATAACTGCTATAAAATTATCAACACCGCAACCGGTAAAGATGATAGGCTGCACGATATTTTTGAGTTGCACTACATAGAACTAAAAAAATTCAAAAAATCGTATAGTCAAATTAACAGCGCCCTCGACCGTTGGATCACCTTTTTGACTAAAGCTGATAAATTGGACAAAGGGCTTATGCCGAAAGAACTGGCCTCTGACAAAGCTGTTGTTAAAGCGGTAGACGCTGTAGACCGTATGTTTAATGAAGAAGAGCGTTTGGTTTATGAAGTGCGGATGCAGTCTTTGGCCGATGTGGAAAGTAAAATCGCCTCAGCGGAAGAAAAAGGGCTTGAACAAGGCAGGGAAGAAGGCAGGGAAGAAGGCAGGGAAGAAGGTTTTGTTGAGGGCATAAATCAGACAACAAAAAACATCGCCCTCAACTTAGCAAAAGAAGGCACAGCCATTGAGATAATCGCTAAAGTGACGGGGTTGCCAGTGTCGGAAATTAAGCAGCTTTTACAAAATGTGGATGGGCAATGATGTTTCAAGAGGGTGTTATGCGGTTTTTTGCAGAATTAAAATGGTCACATCAATATGTTTTGAAATAAATGGGGTTGGCCTCTTTGTTTATGCCTGCCATTTGTGCATAAATGGTGGGCAGAAAGCGTTGCCCACCCTACCGGGCTATCCTGTAAGTAAATATGTAAAGCCGGGTAGGTCGGGTTAGCGTAGCGTAACCCGACAAAAGCATTTCAACGTGTTGTCGGGTTACGTTATTTCGCTACGCTCAATAAGC
>QYQN01000041.1 GCA_007280895.1 Methylococcaceae bacterium | reverse complement strand
GATCATGCACAGCATTCCGTTGCAATTATTGGCCTATCATGTCGCCTTAATTAAAGGTACTGACGTTGATAAACCTAGAAATTTAGCTAAATCTGTCACGGTAGAATAATTTTTTTAAGGCTTTGTGTCGTAGCTAAACAAACGTTTTTGGCCTTTTGGGCATGGTTAAGTCCTTCGTAGTCAGTCATAACCAGCTCGGGCGAACAGTTAAGTCTTTGGCTAATTCCTGAATATTTACGCTTAGCTACGTAAGCGTGTTAGCAAAAATTAGGCTTTGTCACGTAAGTGTCTTATTTGTCATGATAAGATTTAAAAATAATTTAGTTATGTTTAAGGAGTATGCGGTGAGCAATAATCAAGTAATGAGGTTGTTATGTTAAAAAAAATTCAGGTGGAAGATCTTGTTATTGGGATGTATGTCCATGAGATTTGTGCAAGTTGGATGGATAATCCATTTTGGAAAAAATCATTTAGGCTGTCCAATGAAAAAGATTTACGGACGTTTCATGAATATCGTATTAATGAAGTGTGGATTGATACCAGCAAGGGCTTAGATGTTAGCTTTAAAGCTAAAACCGTGTCTTTGGAAGAAGAAAAACAACAAATTAATGAAACCTTGGAACAGATTGCGGTTGAAGAGCACAAAATTCAGCGCAGAGTGCCCTTGCATGATGAGATAGCGCGTTTTAAAAAGGTTATGCCAGAAATCAAACGTGGCGTTATTTCAATATTTGATGATGTGCGCGATGGCAATCCTGTAGACATTGATTTAGTCTCTAAAATGGTCGATGACATTAGTTTTTCTAATGACCGCAATCCAGATGCAATGTTGACCATGGTGCGGCAGAAATCAGCCAATGATTACAATTATATGCATTCAATTGCTGTCAGTGGGCTGATGATGGCCTTAGGTAAAGAATTGGATTTAGATCGAGGAACAATTAAAGAAGTTGGTGTGGCAGGTTTATTATTAGATATAGGAAAAGTTAAAATTCCTAAAGAAATTATTAATAAGGCAGGAAAGTTAACTAACCAAGAGTTCGATAAAATAAAAACGCATCCGCTGTTGGGTTTTGAGACGTTAAAGCTGTCTAATGATTTAAGCGATATTGTTTTGGATGTATGTTTGCATCACCATGAACGTATCGATGGAAATGGTTATCCACACCGTTTAGCAGGGGATAATATTGGTTATTACGCACGCATGGCGTCAATCTGTGATGTTTACGATGCTATTTCCTCAACCCGATCTTATCAAGCAAGTTGGGAGCCAGCAGAATCCTTACGTAAAATGACGGAATGGAAAAAAGGGCAGTTTGATGAAAAAATGTTTGGTTCATTTGTAAAAGCAGTGGGTATTTATCCTTCAGGAACCTTGGTGAAACTAAAGTCAGGACGTTTGGCTGTCGTCATGGAGCAAAGCGAAGCCAGCTTGTTAAAACCTATTGTCAAAGTCTTCTTTTCAGTTCATTCCCATGCCCATATTTACCCAGAATTACTGGATCTTTCAACTTCACCAGACAGCATTGTCACGCGTGAAGAACCTAAGCAATGGGGCTTTGATTTGAAAAAAATTAGTCAAACATAGAGAGCAAGTTGTTACAACGATTGTAGAGGATGTTAGTAAGCTTTTGTTGGGGTTAAATAGCTTTAGCTATTGAAATAAAACAGCTAAAGCTTTTTTATTTCAGCAAGCTTAGCATCAACAGAAATAGAAAACGCTGTCATTATCGGCGCAGTGTGTGACAAGGTCGTGGTTAACTAGCCAGTGCAATGAGGTCAACTGTTGCGAAATAAAAACGATCATCGTATACTTTCAATTAGCTTAGTTGATCAAGCTGGCAATAAAATATAACACTAACAGAGGGTAATATCATGAAATGGGAAACACCAAGCTACACCGACTTACGTTTTGGTTTTGAAGTCACTATGTATATTTACAACCGTTAATTCTAGCGTGTTGTTGTTAAAAAAGGGGTTCTTGATGAACCCCTTTTTTTTGCCTATTAATTCAGTGTTTTTGGAGAAAAAAGATGAAAATAAGAGTGCTAGGCTCAGCCGCAGGAGGTGGGTCACCACAATGGAATTGTAATTGTAATAATTGTTTTAGACTGCGCAATAAAACACTTCACGGCCAGCCAAGAACACAGTCTTCTATTGCGGTGAGTACAGATAATACCAATTGGTTGCTGCTTAATGCGTCCCCTGATATTCGTACACAGCTTGAAGCTTTTCCTGAAAGCTGGCCAAAAGAAGGCGTGCGTGATACGGGTATTAAAGCCATTATGCTAATTGATAGTCAGATAGATCATTGCACGGGCTTGTTAATTTTACGCGAAGGTAAGCCGTTGCAGGTGTATTGTTCAGAAATGGTTAAGCAGGACTTAACCAGTGGTTTTCCCATTTTTACCATGCTGGAACACTACTGCACTGTGCAGTATCATGCTATTCCTGTCGATGGACAGTATTTTGAGATTCCAGAACTAAAGGATTTACGTTTTTCAACGCATGCCTTAAAAAGCAAAGCCCCCCCGTATTCGCCACATCGTTACGATCCGCATGAGGGCGATAATGTTGGCGTGATGATTGAGCAACGAAGTACTGGCAAAAAAGTATTTTATTCGCCAGGTCTTGGGGAAATTGAACCGCATGTCATGGCAGCGTTAACTGAGGCAGATTGTGTGCTGGTGGATGGTACTTTTTGGACCAATGATGAAATGTGTACGCAAGGCATCAGTGATAAAAAAGCAAGGGAGATTGGGCATTTGCCACAATCAGGTGAAGGCGGCATGATGGAGGTATTAAATAGTCTGGGTGAAAAGCGTAAGATTCTGATTCATATAAATAATACTAATCCAATTTTAGATGAAAGTTCAGCACAAAGAAAACAACTTGAGGCCGTAGGTATTGAGGTGGCTTACGATGGGATGGAAATCATGGTGTAGACGGGTATACTGCACAATTTAATTAAGTTTAGTGGTGGTATTGAGTTAACAAATTTTAGCGTTTTAAAAGAGCGTCATAAGCCATAAACGCGCACTAATGATCGGCAGTTATAGGAGAATAAGTATGAGCAGCACAACAGATCAAGCATGGACACGGGAAGAATTTGAAGCCGCATTGCGTGGCATGGAAACCTATTATCATATTCATCATCCCTATCATCTCTTAATGAATGAAGGCAAGCTAAGCAAGCAGCAGCTACAAGGCTGGGTGGCTAATCGGTTTTATTATCAAGTATGTATTCCTCTTAAAGATGCCAATATTCTTGCTAATTGCCCAGATCGAGAAACGCGTGCCTTATGGATTCAGCGCATTTTAGATCACGATGGTCATCCAGGCGATCCAGGCGGCATTGAGGCATGGATACAATTGGGCATTGCCGTAGGCTTAACGCGTGAAGAAATTACTTCCTTACAGCATGTGTTGCCAGGCGTGCGATTTGCTGTGGATGCTTATGTTAACTTTGCGCGACGTGCAGAGTGGCATGAAGCGGCGAGTTCATCCTTAACAGAATTATTCGCTCCAAAAATTCATCAACAACGCTTAGATAATTGGCCAGAGCATTATCCTTGGGTGGATGTGGAAGGCTATCGGTATTTTCGTAAGCGTTTATCTGAAGCTAGGCGTGATGTTGATCATGGTTTAGCGATTACCTTAGATTGGTATAAAACGCGCGAGCAGCAAGATCGTATGATACACATTTTGCAATTTAAATTAGATGTGTTGTGGAGTATGGCGGATGCGATGTATCTGGCGTATATCAATGCCATGCCGCCGTATTTTAATGTTACCCACAACACTATTAAGTAGTGGTTTTCTTATTTATTATGGTTTTATTTTATGACTTTACATCCTGACTTAGCGATTACATTTTCGCCCTTGCATCGCTTGCAATGGGAGGAAGCACAGCAAAAATATATTATTTTGTATCCTGAGGGTATGGTTGAGCTTAATCAGAGCTCGGCAGAAATTTTGAAATGTTGCAATGGCGAGCGCAATGTACAACACATTATTGATGAGTTAGAAACTAAATTTGCGACGTCGGGCTTAGCCAAAGATATTACTGCATTTTTAAACGTTGCTTTAGAAAACTCATGGATTCAACAAAAGGTAGATTGACATGACGACACTGATTACGCCGCCGCGTTGGTTATTGGCTGAATTGACTTATGCGTGCCCCTTGCAATGCCCTTATTGTTCTAATCCACTTGATTATGCCAATTATAAAAACGAGTTAGCCACCGACGACTGGCTGCGCGTGCTGACGCAAGCGCGGCAAATGGGCGCTGTGCAACTGGGCTTTTCTGGGGGCGAACCTTTGTTGCGCAACGATTTAACCGAGCTCGTTGCGCATGCCAAAGTCTTAGGTTACTACTCAAATCTTATTACCTCTGGCTATGGACTAACGGAAGAAAAAATAACGCAGTTAAAAAATGCAGGGCTTGATCATATTCAAGTAAGTATGCAAGCAAGTAGTCAAGAGCTGAATGATTACTTAGCCGGCACGTCCTCTTTTGAAGATAAAAAACAAGTGGCGCGTTGGGTAAAAAAGCAAGGCTACCCGATGGTGTTGTGCGTGGTGTTGCATCGAGAAAATATTCATCAAATGGCGGATATTTTGGCGATGGCAGAAGAGTTAGGGGCAGATTATTTAGAATTAGCCAACACGCAATATTATGGTTGGGCGCATTTAAATCGTGATTTATTATTGCCTACCAAAGCCCAATTTATTCAGGCTGAAGCGTTAGCGCAGGCCTTTAAAGAAAAGGTAGCAGGTAAAATGAAGGTGTATTATGTCGTGCCTGATTTTTATGAAGACCGTCCTAAAGCCTGTATGAATGGCTGGGGAACCACTTTTTTAACGATTGCTCCTGATGGTGTTGCCTTGCCTTGTCATTCAGCGCGTCAATTGCCTGGACTTGAGTGCCCAAATGTTAAGGATTTTAGTATTGAAGCCATTTGGAAAGAATCTAAGGCTTTTAACTTTTTTAGAGGCGACGAGTGGATGCAGGAGCCATGTCGCAGTTGTGATGAAAAAGGCAAAGACTTTGGCGGTTGTCATTGCCAAGCCTATTTATTAACAGGTGATATGCACCAAGCAGATCCAGTGTGCAGTAAATCACCCCATCATGGGGTTATTCAACAAGCAATTGATGCGGCACATAATGCTTCTCGCACCGAACAACCGTTAGTTTTTCGTAATTCTAAAAACGCGCGTTTGCTTAGCAATTAAAGGCTGGCAGCGGGTACGAGTTAATTATTATCTACTTTATCTATTTCGCTTATTATGATTGATTCTCCCGCTTTTCCTGAGGCAACAGTGACTGTTCCTGCACACGACCATCAGGCGTGTGTAAATCATGCGTTAACTACCGCAGAACAATTGTGTGGGCAGCGAGGTGTGCAGTTAACGGCTATTCGTCAACAAGTCTTAGCGTTGATTTGGGAAACGCATAAAGCAGTTAAAGCCTATGATTTACTCGATAAAATTAGACCCTACCAACATTCGGCGAAGCCCGCCACGATTTATCGAGCTTTAGATTTTTTAATTGAACAAGGCTTAATTCATCGTGTTGAAAGTTTAAATGCGTTTGTAGGCTGTCGTTGTTCGGGTTTGCAACACGAACAATTACTGTTAATTTGTAAACATTGCTTGGAGGTGGAGGAGCGCACCGCAACACAGGTAATGCACGCCGTATCGACAGAGTGTTTAAGTGCAGAATTTATTGTTTCTAGTCAAGCACTTGAAATTCATGGCACATGTAAAAAATGTTCGGCTGAATAAATGCACGCGTCGATTAAGCTAGTTACCTTTATTTATTTGAACCTCTAAAATGCTAACACCTACTGAGTTATTTAAATGCCTTGCTGATGACACGCGTTTGCGTTGTTTGGTGTTATTACATCAAGAAAAACGTTTATGTGTGTGCGAGTTAACCTATTCTTTAGCTATGTCTCAACCTAAAATTTCAAGACATTTGGCGTTGCTAAGACAAATAAAAGTGGTTCAGGATAGTAGGGAAGGGCAGTGGGTGTATTATCAAATTAACGCTGAGTTACCTGCTTGGGTTAATGAAATTCTTGATGTGATTGCTCAAGAAACAAATCAACGTGCACATATCAAAGAAGACAGGGCGCGACTTCAGGCGATGGCAAGTCGACCGTGGCTAAATAAGTGTTGAAGTTTTTTATTGCTTCTATAATATATGGAAATTCGAATATAAGCATATAGGTGAGCAATGATTAATATTTTAATTTTATGTACGGGTAATTCATGTCGAAGTATTTTGGCTGAAGCGTTAATTAATGAAAAAGGTCAGGGACGTGTTCAGGCCTATTCGGCCGGAAGCCATCCCACGGGTAAGGTCAATGCGCATGCGTTAGCTTGCTTGGCGCGTAATGGTTTACCCACAACAGGGTATCTCAGTCAATCATGGGATACTTTTGCACACATGGGCATTGATATTGCCATTACAGTGTGTGATCAAGCTGCTGGAGAAGTGTGTCCCATTTTTTTAAATGCCGTAGTGAAAGGGCATTGGGGCGTGCCTGATCCAGCTCATGTAACAGGCTCAGATGAGTACTGTGCAGATGCCTTTCAGCAAACGTTTAACGCTTTAGCAGAACGGGTAGATAAACTATTGAGCTTACCTTTAGAGACCTTAACCGCTGAACAATTAGCTCAGGAAATTAATAATATTGGTGAGCAAGCACAGTTGCGAGGAGGCTTTGATGTCTGACGAGAACGCTAACTTACCAATGAAACGCTTAGGCTTTATTGAACGATTTCTAACCGTATGGATTTTATTAGCGATGGTTGTGGGGGTTGCTATAGGTTATGTTAATCCAAGTTTTACTCAGGGTTTAAGTGAATTTCAACTTGGTACAACGTCTATTCCTATTGCTATAGGCTTGATACTCATGATGTATCCACCGTTAGCTAAGGTTAATTATCAAGCCTTACCTAAGGTGTTTAAGCATACCAAGGTACTGGTATTGTCGTTAATTCAAAATTGGCTGATTGGCCCATTATTAATGTTTGGCTTGGCCATTGTGTTTTTACATGATTATCCAGAATACATGACAGGTTTAATCATTATTGGCTTGGCGCGTTGTATAGCCATGGTGTTAGTGTGGAACGATTTGGCTGGTGGAGACAATGATTATTGTGCGGCATTAGTGGCGTTTAATTCCTTATTTCAAATGCTCTTCTTTTCGCTGTATGCCTATTTATTTGTTACCGTGTTGCCGCCGTTTTTTGGTATAGAGATGCTGCCAAGTGTTCAAGTCACTATTTGGGAAGTAGCAAAAAGTGTCTTGATTTATTTAGGCATTCCATTTTTAGCAGGCTTTTTAAGTCGTGTTATTTTGGTTAAAATTAAAGGTTTACAATGGTATGAGCAGATGTTTATTCCAGCGATAAGTCCTATTACCTTAGTGGCTTTATTGTTGACAGTATTATTAATGTTTTCATTAAAAGGCGAGGTTATTGTTGCGTTGCCGTTCGATGTCTTACATCTTGCTTTACCGCTAATCATCTATTTTGTCGTGATGTTTTTAAGTACATTTCTGCTGTCGGCAAAAGTGGGCGCAAGCTATCCCGTTACGGCAAGTTTAGCTTTTACTGCGGCGGGTAATAATTTTGAGTTAGCTATTGCCGTTGCTATTGGGGTATTTGGTTTGCAGTCTGGGCAGGCTTTTGCCGCAGTAATTGGACCTTTAGTAGAGGTACCAGTGTTAATTGCATTGGTAAAAGTAGCGATTTATTTTAAATATCGGTATTTTTCACAAGAAAAGGCGTTTGATTGAGAAGCAACAGACAAAAAAAACGGCTCTAAGTGAGCCGTTGGAGAGAAGGATAATAAAACTCTAACATTCCTAAGAACAATTTGCATCTCAAGAGTTGGTGCTATTCTAGTGTTATCCTTCGATAAAGAAAATGTGGCAGATTATCGCGTGACAGATTGTCGCAGTTAGCTTGTTTAGTTAATTGAGGGTGCATTCTGTAATGCGGCAATGCGTTCTGTTAACGGTGGATGGCTCATAAACCATTTGCTAAAACCTCCACCATGAATGCCAAACGCCGCTAATTGGCCAGGTAAAGCAGGGTATTCCTGAGCCTGTTGTAAGGCTTGTAACGCTGCAATCATTTTTTGTCGGCCTGCTAACTTAGCTCCGCCGGCGTCTGCTTTAAATTCACGATAACGGGAAAACCACATGACAATTATTGAAGCTAAAATACCTAAGGCTAGTTGTGCAATAAATTGCACAAGATAATATGCAGGGCCATAGCCACGCTCTGTTTTAAAAATCGCACGATCCACAAAGGTGCCTATTAAGGTGGCAAAGAAGTAAACAAAAGTATTCATCACACCCTGAATTAATGCCATAGTTACCATATCACCATTGCTAATATGAGTCATTTCATGACCAATAACGGCTTCAATTTCATGGCTGTTCATCTGTTCTAACAAGCCTGTGCTGACGGCAACGAGGGCATTATTTTTATTCATTCCTGTCGCGAATGCATTTGCCTCTGGAGTGTCAAAAATACCAATTTCAGGGGTGTTGATACCTAATTGCTGAGCTTGTTGAGTAATCGTAGCCACTAACCAATGTTCCGTTTCATTACGCGGGTGATCAATAATAATCACGCCCATTGCTCGTTTTGCCGACCATTTGGACATAGCTAAGGACATAACAGATCCTGTCATGCCAATAATGGCAGACATGATAAGTAATTGATTGAAGTTAATACCTTGTGCATCAAGGGTATTGCTTAACCCAAATACTGTGAAAATAATGCTGATAACAACTAATATTGCTGCATTAGTCGCTAAAAATAGAACGATACGTAACATAGATAATATCTCCAGTAAATATTTTGTTAGACGGATATTAAAACTAATTCATAAAAAATTTCCTAGCAAATTAATTGTATTAGAAAAGGAAATGGTTTTTTTTCAAATATAAAATTGTCTAGTTTTTTAAAGATGGCATATTGAGTCTTGAGTGATTAAGCAATCACTGATTTCACGCTTAGCTATAGTCAAATAATTACCTGCACCTTCGCCCTTTAGATGAAAGTAACTTAGTGAATATAGCTATAAAATAGCAAACTAACAGGTGTATTAGTGATGTGTGCTACCAACTTAAGAATGGCCATGTTGTTAGGCTTAACCACAGACTGCTCAGTTTTAAGTTGATAGCCGTAAGCTATGTGTTAGCTGTAAATTTATGTCTTTTGCCTACAGAGTGTATTGTGTACAAATATTGTCAAGCTATTGTAGGGCTATGTTAGGATAACCCTTATTTTTTTAAATGTTGAAGAAAATGACTAATATGATTGACGAATCATCGCGCTATTTAATCAGTACGGTTTCTAAACGTTCTGGGGTCAAATCTGATCTAGTTAGAGCATGGGAGAGGCGTTACCAAGCAGTAATACCAACACGCACCACAGGAGGTCATCGAGTTTACACTGATCAAGATATTGCACGGTTAAAATTGTTAAATCAGGCCACCAGTAATGGTCACAGCATCAGTCAAATTGCACAATATTCCCTGGAAGAACTTAAACAGCTTTTAAAAGCCGATCTTTGTCCTGAGCTTATTGTTACACCTACACTTAAAACCAGTGATCGTCTGTATTTGGCAGAAGATTATATGGAAAAATGTTATGCCGCAGTATTGGCTTTTGATGCCCTAGTACTTGAAACGCATTTTGAAAATGCCTTGGTAGAATTAGGGATTGAGCCCTTTATTGAGCATTTATTAACACCGTTATTAACGGTGATTGGCGAGCGCTGGCGTTCCGGTGAGTTAAGACCTGTGCATGAACACATGGCGTCTTCTATTATTCGTTCACTCACCTATTTATTACGAAACAATAATACCTGTCCGAAAGGCGCACCTCGAATGATTGTTAGTACGCCTATTGGTGAGTTACATGAATTAGGCGCGTTATTGGCAGCAGTTATTGCCGAATTAAAAGGCTGGCAGGTCACCTATTTAGGCGCTAATTTACCAGCAGAAGAAATTGCCGCTGCGGTTAAGTTTACCAATGCCAGCGCAGTCACTATCAGTATTACCTGTACTACTGATGATCAGCAACTGCCTAGAGAGCTCAGGCGATTAAAAAAATTAATAGGTCATGACGTAGCCTTGATTGTGGGCGGTAAGGCCGCCGAGCACTACACGCAGTTACTTGAAGACGTTGGTGTATTAAATATTTTAGGCTACGACCACTTTAGAGAAATTTTAGATCTATTAGCTACCCAGCACAAAACCAGCACACACTAGCTACAAACATTTAGCTAGGTGTATCGTGATGTCTTGAAAGAGTTGCTGTTCTTGGCGAAGGTCAAGAGCAACAACTTTTGCTAGCCACGGTGCTTGTTTAAATCCCTAGTGCATAAATTAAGTTCACTTCAAACGACAAGCTATCGTCTTTTCCTTGCAGACAATTAGCCAATGGCACCATCGTTAACTCGCCCTTTTTTATGGCCGTCACATGCGCGTCTAAGCCATCTTTTAACGCATGTACAGCGGCATAGCCCATTTTTGAAGCAATTAAGCGATCTAACGCTGTGGGTGTTCCACCGCGTTGTATATGACCCAATACGCAGGCATGAACATTAATATTAAAGTCTTTCATTAGCACTTCTTTAATTTGGTAAGACAAGCCTGCTTTTTCACCTTCAGCAACAATAATAATCGATGATGTTTTGCCGCGCTCAATGCCTTTTTTAATATCGCCGGCTATTTTTTCATAATCAATCACTTCATTAGCTAAGACAACGTGCTCAGCACCTGTACACACCCCAACCTGTAATGCAATCCATGAAGAGCGATGCCCCATGACTTCCACTAAAAAAGTGCGGGCATGAGCGGAGGCTGTGTCGCGAATTTTATCCACAGCATCCATCGCAGTTTGTACGGCAGTATTAAAACCGATAGTGTATTCAGTGCCGGAAATATCATTATCAATGGTGCCAGGAATGCCAATGACAGGAATGCCATGTTCACGATGTAAATCCATTGCACCTTGAAATGAACCATTACCCCCAATAACAATCAGCCCATCTATTTGCTTTCTACATAAAATGTGCGCCGCTTCTTGACGAATTTCTGGAGTAAAAAATTCTAAGCACCGAGAGGTGTCTAAAATAGTCCCACCACGTTGCACAATATTACTGACCGAAGCGATCTGCATTTTTTGTACGTTACCTTCTAAAAGTCCTGCATAGCCTTTATAGATGCCATAGACATCAATGTTTAAGCCGATAGCGGTTCTAACCACGGCGCGGACAGCAGCGTTCATGCCGGGGCTATCACCGCCACTGCACATAACGCCTAACGATTTTATAGTTTTATAAGGTGAATTCATTGTGTTTATAGTTATTATTAATGAAATATTATGAGCATAAGATAAACAAATCGTAGCTAAAGTAAATAATAAGTGACTTACAAGAAAATACCTATAGGCGATTAATTTTATTTATGGGTACAGACGTGCACATTTTGGCTGTCACCTTAAACCTTAAGGCGAAACAGTTTAAGACTAAGCGAGTCATGAAAGCCTTATCAACTCATGAGTGGTCGTCCAGTGCAACGATGCTTAAAGAAGCAGGCAATCACAAGGACTTGCCGCTAGGTTTTTCTGACTGAAGGTGCTTAAACGGCAACACTTATTCATCAATAATTGTTGTTTTAGAAGCAATAACCGCAGAGCTAGCCTTTTTGTTTGGCTAGCGAGGTCGAGCAGAGTTACTGGTATAGTTGTTGCTTTGAGTTGAGTCTTTACGCGTTCAAAAAGTAGTGTTGGCGTTAGGCAATTTTCCACCTGGTGATCCGATAATTGCCAATGCAGTTTTTTATCAAAGCCCCTATTATTTTAGTAATCCTTGGCAATAAGGCGTATTGCAAGCATTACTCAAAACGGAGTCTTGTTTGTTGATGGGCGCAGGATTTACGATGGTCGATTGGGCACTCACCTTAAGCAATGCAGGCTATCGTGGCGTTATTCATACGGTATCTAGGCGCGGTGTGTGGCCACAAGAACATAAGCCGCACAAGACTCGGTACTGCCAAACTAAATGACTTAAATCCAAGCGAATGGATGAAAGATACCTTAGAAAAACTACCAACCTGGCCTAATGAGTTACTGCCGTTTGCTGTTGCGTCGGTAGATGCTAAATCACAGGATGGAAATTAAGGAT
>QYQN01000086.1 GCA_007280895.1 Methylococcaceae bacterium | reverse complement strand
TAACGTTGAGCTAAGCGGGCTGCGCGGTTTTTTGCGCAGCTCCGCTTGAGCGTAATGTTATGCGTTTTATTTCCTTTGCTAACTCACAACCTATTTTTTCTGCAAGTAACACGGGAACGGCATTACCTATTTGACGCATAGCCTCCCCCCACGCTCCTTTGATAACAAAGTCGTCGGGGAAAGTTTGTATTCGCTTCGCTTCAAATGTGGTGAGGTATCGAACACTCCCGTCACTGAAACGGATCATATTCTCCCCGCCAGGAACCCCATGGCCTCCAGCCTTGATTGTTTTTGACGGCCAATCAAAATCGCTTCCTGTATGTCCTGGATAGGTGCGTGCGCCATCACGGAATATATGATCGATTATTCCGTGGTTTGATTTTGGATCTGGAGTATCACACAGCGTATCTCTGATTGTTTTCCATGGCAGTGACTCAGGCTCAAACATGCCATATTTATTGTATAGTCGAACTATTTTTTCTCTAAGAGAGCCAATTAAGACAGGCCGCAATGATTTAGGAATCTTGTGACGATCCCAATATTCCCACGTTACATACATATCCCAAAGAAGCCTATCTTCTGAGTGTGTTTCTGGAGGAAACGACCAAGGCAATGAAAGATCAGACCGTATACCTACAATAACAACTCGTTCCCGAGTTTGCGGCACACCATAATCAGCGGCGTTTATTAGTTTGTACTTAACATCATATTTTTTTCCTGTATAGCCGAATTTACTAATATTACGCAGTTCGTCAAGATGATATTCCCAGTGGGAGCCATTTTTAGATGCAAAGTCTGGATAACTCAATCTAAGAATAATATATTCAAAATAATCTGAAAAATTTTGGCGAAGCAGCCCTTTTACATTTTCAAACACAAATGCCTTGGGGGCGAGTTTTTCAATAGCGCGTATAGCATATGGAAACATGTCCCGACTATCTTGATTGGCTTTATGCTTGCCTCCTAGTGAAAAGGGTTGGCAAGGTGGCCCTCCCGCAACTACGTCAATTTGTTCGAGACTGTCTAAATCAAAATCTTTAATATCACCAAAAAAAACTCGTTCTGGATCAAAATTTTCAGCAAGAGAATCGCAGGCATATTTGTTAAATTCAACAAAAGCAGCATGCTCGAATCCAGATAACTCTAATCCTTTTGCTAATCCACCAGCACCTGAAAAAATTTCAAGAGTTTTCATATTGATTGCCCTAGGCTCTTCAAGTGAAGTAGGGTTTTTGAAATGATTACACTTTTTTCTGCATGCACTCCGTTGCATTTATTTGCCCAAGCTCTGCCTTCATGGATAACATCCCAATCTGACTTTGCTTGTTCATACCGACCACTTCCTGGGTCATGGTTGCCAAATCCATCAACAGCCGTATTCCAAAGAGGTCTATTCAGTTTGATTAGAGCTGCTTCGATTGTGCTGATCATGTCCGAGCCTTCTTCTTCGAAAATAACGAAGCGGCACATGAAATCCTCAAGCGAAAGCTCAGCACCTAGGATAATACTTCTACTGTGTTCCCGAAGGCGTCCAATAAGTTCGCGGGACTGATTTAGGGGGTTGTCAGATGCACGAGCTTGTCGCCATCCTCTGGGCACAGCTTTTCCAATATAGATAGGGTAATCATAGGAAAGGCGGTTTAACTCTGCATATCGTTTATACAGAGGATTTTGCCCTGTGTAATACAGAGCATACACGCCTGTTCCTAAGAAAGATTTTGGCGGGGGAAGTGTGTGAACAGGTGTGCCATTGAAAAACCTAATTGCATCTTTGACCAGCTCGGCAAATGCGTCATTTCTGTATACATGTTCATTTCGATCAAATGCTTGTTGTTTCATTGGGGGGGATATTTCTTATCTCAAGGAAACAAATTTTAGCATACTGTGCTATCCATGACGACTTGACGCATAACGCAAAGTTCAGCGGGCGTAGCGTAGCGAAGCTCCGCTGGAACGTTGAGTTAGACTTGGGCGTTGAGCCAGCATTATTGATTTTTTTCAAGCAATTCTAATAAAAACTCAGGGGCAAAATCCGCGCCGTTTTGCCATGCGATTGTTTTTAATGTAGGGTCTAACCTAACCGTTGAAAATAAAGTTTTATCTTTCAAAGGTTCAAACATTTCCCCCCATAATTCAGGGAGTAAATCTATTTCACCGCTGACGTCATTATCAAAAGAAAGCCAGACGCGGTAATCAGTTAAATATTTTGCTTGATTGACGTGTAACATGATTTTTATTCCAAAGGTTCAATGTTTAACAAGGGTTTTCTTTCTTTGCAGCGTGTCCAGTTTTCGAGTAATTCATCACGATGCAATGCCAGCCATTCTAAAGCCATAGACAAGGCACGGCGTGGTATTTTGCCTTCCATTACCGTGCCATTTATACTGATGATGGCTTCATATTCGCCGTATTGGGCGTGGAAATGCGGCGGGTTGTGGTCGTTCCAATACATGGTGATGATGATTCCAAAAAATCGGCTTATTTCTGGCATATTATTATTTCTCCGAATTCATTGTTTCAAGCGGTGCTGGGTGTGCTGGATGCAGCCGCCAAACGCATTAAGCACCAAAAAGCAAAAATTACTGTAAGTTACGCACGGGTCTAATTGCAGTCATACCTCCTTGACACACGTGAGCTGTTTTAAAATCTACTCCTTCAGACATTATATTGTAAGTGCACCAAATGTAAGAAGGTTCTTTAGCAAAAACTCTGTTATCTATAAATTGAAGTCCCTTATCTTGGTCGCCAAAATAATAATCAAGTAGAGTTCTCAATTCATCTTTTGTTGGCATTCTCCAATCTGTATAACCACCATAACCACCAGCTCTATTAAAACCTTGGACATTTGAATTAGCATCAGACCCTCCAACAATTTTAGCGTTGCCTTCCACCTTTCCATTTTCCCATCGTTGCCCAACGGCAAAACGCAACCACATCAACCCAGTTTCCGTGTCAACAGCCAATCCTTCTTTTACTTTATATTTACCTATCATTTCCCAATCCTCTTCCTTTTTAGATTCAACTGGCACTAATTCTTTCGATTGCTCTTTCTCCCGCAACGCCTGCTCATACTCAGCCAACCGCTTGGCTTGCACATCCCGCAATGCCGCAAACACCGTATCCAGCCAATCCGCTGGGAATTTTTTATCCTCGACCAACGTAAACAAACGCGGTTCATGCAAGGGATTGAGCCACAGGAAATAAATATCCGCCAACATCCCTGCCAATAATTGCTGAATATCCACAATCGCTTTTTGCACCGCTTCCAAACTGTCTTCTTTATCCATGCCTTCAGCCATTAACCGCTGGTGTTCCTCTTTCCAGGGAAACGCGGGCGACAAGGAAAACGCGGGCGCATCCTCACCAAAGCAAAGCCGTAAATGAAACATGACTTCGTTGCGCGTCACATCGCTGACAATGGTGGCTAGATGCAAGGGCATAAGTACATCTTCTATCTGTTTTATTTCGGTATCAAACACTTCGGATTTAAAAAACTTCCCGAAAAACTCAACTGTAAAATCAGAATGCGCGGGATAGTATTTTTCCAAAAATTGCTTGAGTTTACCGCGCACTTCTTTGCCTAAATCGTGCTGATATGACGGCGGACAAGACGGGCTGACATCCGGTTCAGATACAATCATTAACAAGCGCGTTTGTGCCGCTGTTGGGTTTAATAGTTTCACCGCTTCTTGCCGACTCAACACACCCGACCAATTGTGATTATCAAAACTTGCCTGAATTTCTTGCACCCGCAATTCAACTTCTTTTTGTTGTGCAGTATGCAAATGGGCTAAATAATCTTTGCTGAGTTGGGTTTGCACGGCGAACTGCTCTTTTTCCAAGGCTAAACGCTGTTGTTGCAGGGCGAGATTGTCTTCGTGGTGACTGGAAAGTTCTGAGAGTTGCTCGCGCACCGCGAGATAATGCCCTTCGTTGGGCGAGAGCGGTTCATGTTTTTTGGTGGCTTTGTGTCCTAAAACATGACCTAAAACGTGAATGCCGACTTCTTTAAAGATATGAATTGCGGTATGGAATAAGTCTTTCATAAAAAGCCATTGAATTTTGATTATTGTAGTCTAACGTTACGGTAAGGGGCTGACCGCGTGAGTGACTTTAGCGAAGCCCATTACCTTTGAAAACCAAAAACTTCGCCAGCCGGAATGGCGGGCAGTCCCTTTGACTGGCTTGTTGGGCTGGATATGTAACAGCCAAAGCTAAATCAGAATCCAGTAATGGTGGGCAAAAAAACTGCCCACCATGCTAGCTGATTAATTTGTGGATTCAATTCTCACGGAGTCAATTCGATGAAAATGTCCTGTGTACCAGCCATATCCAGAAAACGCTATACGAGATGGAGTAAACCGACCCTTTTTACTAACCGTGCCATTGAAATCGATTGTTCCATCATTTTCATAGTCGATTGTTAGCTTTCCGTTTTGTGGGCTATATCGAATTATGGTTGTGATCCAGCGGTCATAAAGACTGGAACTCGTTGTAGTTCCTTGAAAACTCTTTGGGATACAGCCATTGGTGTCTGCGACACGAGGAATATCAAATGCAGAGCATACATAGTCTGGGGAATAATCGGAATTTTGAAATCCAAGATGAATTACATTAGCGATTCCAGAAAATTGCGTCGGGGCTGATGTCTCATCGCGTAACTCAATATTTCCAAAATATGGGGCATCAGCTTGGTGCATATAATGTTTTACAGTAACTTTAATGTTGCCTTTAATGAGAAATTTAGGTGACAGAACACTACCGCCTTTATCAGTTTGGAGCATTTGAAGTTCAAGATACCCTTTCTCTAGTAAATAGTCTGAAGTTTTATAAGTGGAGTTCCACGGTAAAGTAAACTCCCATCCAGTAATATCTGATGTTGCGGTGAAGTCATTGCTTACTGTCGCTTTCCATCCGCCCGCATTTGCGGAGCTACAAACGAATGCTGTTGCAACCGCAATTGCAAATGCCGATATTTTGTGATTTACAGAAAATTTGTTCATTATCAGTCCTCGTGAAGTTATCATAATTGCCTAACGTTACGGTAAGGGGCGCGCCGCTCACAGAGCTTTAGCGAAGCCGCCGAACCTTGAAAAAAACAGAATTTCAAAACCGCCAATGGGCGGCGCGTCCCTTTGACTGACTTGTTAGACAAAACAGTAACCGCCACAGCTAAACTAACACCTAACAAAAGTGACAGATTAGCCTGAAAAGTAGGGTTGTAAAAGACGAACAACCCTACCCCACCGACTTTGTTATTGGCGTGTCAGCGTACCCTGTTCTGCACATTTGTTTGGAACACTATTGTTGTAAGTATTGTTATCATCTTTTACTCTAATGAGTGCTGCATAATGCGCGATATTACTGCTATCGATACTTCCGTAATACACATTATATTCACTAGGTTTACTGCCTCCAATGACAGTAAATGTTGTAGCTGTATTCGTATATGTGCCACTCTGGTTACTTGAAGAGCTTTTTTCAAGGGTGTTATTTGAACTCATTGTGTTTGAACGGATATTATTACCACGTTCACGATAACCAGATTGAACTAATGTTCCAGAAAAACCCGTACTCTTAGGCGTAATTTTTAATTGATAAAGTGAATCTGATATGTAACCAGGTTGTATATCACTTATGACATTGTTTTTATAAACAACTGTTGCTTGGCAGTTTGATGTAAAAGATGCAATGTAATTGCCTGATAATTTTGGAACAGCTAAAACGTTACCCGTTAGTAATACTGAAACCATTACTACCAATACTGATTTTTTATTCATCTTGTTAAATAAAACCATTGTCATATATCCTCGTAATTTAAAGTTGAAAGGTCTAACGTTACGGTAAGGGGCGCGCCGCTCTGAGAGCTTAAGCGAAGCCACCGAACCTTGATAAAAAACTGAACTCCAAAACCGCCAACGGGCGGCGCGTCCCTTTGACCGACTTGTTAGGCCAGACAGTACCAGCCAAAGCCCAGCCATCACCAGCCTTTATAAAAATACTTTATATGAAACAGTCACTTAGTGTGAATTAAAACAAAACGGCTTAAAATCCTTGGGCACACACAATGAAAATTGCTCATCATGGATTTTGGCAAAATACAAACCTTGTGCCAATACTTTTTGTTGTAATTGTTGATTGGCATCTACCGCAGCAAGAATGCCATAGAGTTTTTTATCGGCCAGTTCTGGAAATAGCACATGAAAATCACGGCATTGTTTCAACAACTGATCGATGCCTTCTTCGCGCAGATGGCTTTTTACCTCCACGATAATCGCCGTATTGATTTCACCGTTTGCGTAGGCTAATACATCGATTTCCTGCTCATTACCGTTTTTATCCCTCACGCGCACACTGGGGTTAATGGTGGTCATGCCAAATTTTTCCGATAGGATTTTGGTCATGGAAGGTAAGGCCAAGCCTTCGGTAAAACTGCCGAATTTGTTGGCAATACCACCGATTTGTTTGCTAAGCTCTTTGATGGTTTTATCGATTTCTTTGCGCGAAAGAGCTGATTCTTCAGCCATTTTTTGATGATTGATGGCTAGGCTGGCAACGAGGTCTTTTAATTCTTGGTCGGTCATGGTAATGGTAGTGGTAGGTTAAAAAGGGCGCAAAAGTTGGAAGCTATTATACGCTAAACGTCGCGGCAAGAACCGTTTGCCATTTTGTAATAAAAAGCGGTTAGTGCTATGTCAACAGAACAGCAAACCGCTTTTTAACAGCCGTGTTAGCAAGTCAAATAAAAGTTAATGGGCAAGTTCGATGATGGCGTGTGTTGCCACAACATCACCAGGAAACCCAGATAACGGTAAGTCATTCCATGTTCCATAGACCCTTAAGCCACTAAATGCCCAATTTTTACCCCATAGATGAGCATAATTTTCACCGCCACAGCAATTATTAGGTTCGCCTACATCCCAATTTGTATAACTCGAACTTTCTCCACTCACCCATTTAAACGTGCCTTCTTGGTCTTTGTCGGTATAACCAATCCACAACACATCATCACCCAAAAAAGTATTCACCAGCCAATCATTTTCCGCCTGATCATTAATAGTGACCAAATGCGCCCCAAGCCCCACAGCCTGGGCTTCGCATTGTTCCCAGTCACCACAATCCAACATCTTATAATAATGTCCGGTGACAGGGTTATGCGTCCAAGAGGAATCTAAAGCTAAACTGTCCGCTTCACGGACTAAATCCCCTTGCAACACGTTAAACAGCGGTTCAAGTTTAAGTGGGTTATAGGTGGACGGTGAACCGGAATCGTTGTGCGTGTAAGCCTCATTGTTGAGCATATAGCCAAATGCCTTGGCGATGTAAACATCCCTTGCCAAGGTTTTTTTAGGCAATGTCAGCTCGTTTTTAACAGCACCAATAAAGTCGGAGTCCCCAGTCGTGCGCCCAAGTGCAATATAGCGATCCTGCTCAATGTACTTATCCCAGCCTCCCGCTTTCTTGCTCCAAATGCCTTTGCCCCAATAAGCCCCATTCACCATTGTTTCGTGATCATAGTCCCAGAAAATACGCAATTGGAAACCTAGCGGATGGTTAGGGTTAGATGCTGACAACGTGTCTGATTTTGAAATCAGAATGGCATTGCCACACACTTTCTCAAGAGACTTCTCTATTTTGATCGTAGAAGAATCCCCGCCAAACCATTGGTTGGCATCCCAATCAGGCTTTTTATAAGAACAGGTCGGGTAATAAGGCGATTCATTCAGAAGACCCGTCAACGAAAAAGGCGTTGCCTTAGCATCGAAAGGTGAAAACAAATACCATAACGCGCTATGTACAGGAGCCGCACCGCCGGAAGCAATCCCCCATGTACCTAAGCTCAACGCGGTGTCAGAGGCAGCCATCCAACCATTATTGACAATGCCACCTGATACCGCTTCATCAGAGGAGGCACTCATCATCCACCCCGCATAAAGCAGATATTTGTTGCTATAAGTGTTCATCGCCGGGATAAAGTTGGCGTTGAGCCATGCCAACCAAGGGTTTTGCGTCAGTTCAGGGCAAGCCTTACGCGCACAAGCATTTTGATAAGCCTTATCGAAATCTTCGCTATTTATTTCATCCTGTTGCCGAATGGACTTGCTTTTTTTGACGGCTTTTGCATCATATAGCGTGTCAAAATTATCCCATTGAATATCCGCAGAACCTTGTGAGTACAAATCTTTGCCCGCGAAACTGGCGGCAATGCCAGGATTTGCCGCAGGGCTACCATGATGCGGCGTGTCCAGCGTAATCAGGCGGCGCAACTTTTCCGCGTTGTCACCAAAAACACCGTATTCCTCAATGGCAGACCGTGTGACCAAACCGCCCATTGAATGCGCCAACACCACCACGCCTTTACCGCCTGTTTGCATGGCGGCGTTTAAATCGCTGCTGGATTTTTTTGCCGCCAATGTAGCGAATATATTGCTCAATACATTAGCGTTGTAAGTTACATGTTTATAAGATGGATAATGGTATAAATAAACATGGTACTTGCTTTGCAGATCAGGTGTTGCCAGATAATAATCCAAAAAATGCCGCCAATATTGCAGTTCGGAATTGTCCCACAACCCCAACTTGGCGGGATTACGCAAGCCCTCATCGCCTTGCCAACCATGAATCAGCAGTAGCGGAATGCGCCCGTTGTCATTTTGTGGGGCTTTGCCGTATTTGGAGCTAGACCAAGCCCCATTGATCGCGCCAATGGGTGCTACCTTGTCAAAATCTACTAAACGGTGGGTTAGTGTGCTACGAAAAACAGCTTGATAGCCGATGCCCATGCTGTTTTTTGTAGGTTGAAACAGGCCGCTTTCTGCGCTACTGAAAAAATTGTTACAAGGTGTTTTTATACCCTGTTTGTTAGTGCAGATCTTGTTGTTGGTCGGTTTAGTTTGTTCAACGTTGCGGGCGTTTAAAATAGCATTGCCCGCAAAATTACGCACTCGATCATAAACGCCTTGTAAACTAGCCCTTAGCACCCAGCCGACTTCCTTACTTGGATAAAATGCAAACTGCAATTCAACCAATTGATCGGAATAATCTTTCAAATCCGGTAAATTAAGGATGACATAATTGCCTTGATTGTTAAGCAACCGCTCATTTAGCTGCGCTTCTATCTCTTTAAATTGCCATGTATGCAGTATCTTTTTGCCTATTTTCAGTTGAATCTTATCGAAGTAATCACTCAGAATAGGCGGGCGCGGGGAATTAGGGTCGCTAAGTGCGCTAAGCGGTTTGGTAAAGGTCAGGACAATAGTGTCATTGATGTAATCAATGGTAGATGTGTTAAGGTCAATAAATTCACCTAAGCTGTCGTTAGGGGATGAATTCCATTCACAAAGATAAGAGGTTTTTGGGTCACTATATGGAAGACCGCCGTCATCCCACGAACCCCCCACATGATAATTCCACATGACAGTGTAATTCTGCCCTCCTCTACCTGAAGCATTATCAGGTTGCCCCGTATCCCAGTTAGAATAACTCCATAATTCGCCTGTAATCCACGTCCATTGCCCTTCGGTAGCCGCGTCACTTCCTCCTAGCCAAAAACCTTTGTAAACCCCCTCATAAACACCGGTAGAAGCGCCGAATTTACTCCACACCCAGTCATTTTCATTTTGTGAAGTGATAGTAGCTAAATAACCACCTTGATTAGCACAAGCGTCTTTTGCTTGTGACCATGTTTCAGCTGTATCAAATCGCTTGTAACTGTGTCCATTAGATGGATTGATTAACGTCGCTGAATCAGCTTGTGCAGAATTGATAGCAGTGATACTTAAGACTGCCAATAAGGGTAATGATAGTTTTTGCATTGAGTGTTCCCTTGTTATCGTGAGTTTTCTTTATAGACAGCCTAACGTAAAGCTAATGGGCGTACCGCTTACGGAAGATAAACGAAGCCCCAAAGCGTGATAAACAACAAACCTTCAAAACCGCCAAGAGGCGGTACGTCCCTTTGAGCGCCATGTTAGGCAGGGCAGCACACTGAAGCTTAAACCGACGGATAAAAAAGCTAAATCAAGCGCGGAATGCTAATCAAACACCGGGACTCGCGGCTTGCGTCGTGCGCGGCAAATCCAAGCCACATAAAC
>QYQN01000159.1 GCA_007280895.1 Methylococcaceae bacterium | reverse complement strand
AGCAATCCCGCATTATTGGCGGGCTTATGGGTTTTCCTGGCCATGTCCAAAATTATGGAGGCCTACTCTCAAGTGGAGTTGGAGGCTTTAAAAGCGACTGCACAGCAATTCTTGGGAAATGTTGTGTAGATACTTATGCCCTAGAAGGCTACTTGGATTCTTTTCAAAGAAGAATGAAGCTCCTAATATAAATGAATCGTTACATCCTCACGAGCGTGAGGCATTAATTAAGGCTGGAGTACCGAAGGGTGTAGAATTGGGAGTATGGCCTGAGGTTTATTTGCAATATGGAGATGAAGACACATCCATAAATTATCATTTTGATTTTGTTATTGCGCCAATACAACGAAACAAGTCATTCTCATGGTTGTTAGAGTCATACAATATTGGTGACGACGAAGTTGAAGATTTTAAAGCAGCAGCTAAAACAGGAAAGTATTTAGAAGGTAGATATTATCCAGATAAAGAGCAGGCAATTCTACCCGATCTCATTTCGCCGATAGTGATCGAAGTGATGACTGCGAGCACTTCAGGCTCAGATAAAGAGGCAGGCACAGATATCGCTGCTTCATTTACCGATGCCATCAAAGGACGTGTCCACAATTGTCCCGGCATTAATAAAAGACAGGTATGGGGTCGCATGGCAACACAACTTTTTGCTAAATCTGCTTTGGCTGAAGAGTGGGGAGGAAAAACTATCTGGCTAGTTCAAGATCAACTATTAAAAAATATTGAATTAACGACAAAGTTGAATCTTGATATTCCAAGTCCAGATTCCTCGGGCACCATTAATTTTCTAAGTATGTCTTATACGGATGGGCAAAAAGGTACTGAATCACTGCGGTTTCTTAAATACTCAGAGAAAAGTGCAGGTTTGGATTTTCAAGGCAATCAAATGGCAACTGATATTTTGTTGCCAAAGGTAAATCCAGATAAAAAAGTATTATTGAAAGCCGTCTTACGCAGAAAACTTTCGGCCATAATTTCTCTATAGAAAATCAGGCTGCATTTTTCTTTTTGTCGCCAAATAGAGCAGAGTAAATTGCTTTACCCATCGCCTCTGCAAGAGGTGGTGGTACAGCATTTGCCACTTGCCTATGCTGGTCTAAGTCTTTGACAGTTCCGCTTCTGGCCCGAATAGGGCCTGAAAGTATGTGCGTATCTGGAAACCCATGTAGCCTAAGATATTCTCTAGGCGTTAGGTAGCGATTTTCCTCCGGATGATAAAACGCTTCGCCGCCACGAAGTGTAAGAGCCGGAAGGTCCCACGCTAATCTTCGAAATTTTGTCGTGTCTTTTTCTGGGTTCAATCTTTGCCTTTGATCGGCAGGTAAGTGCAATTGTCTAGCCAAGCACTCGCCCTCAGGAACACCATTTATCCGCTCTCTATCTCGTGGAGGAGTAATATCTAAGTGGCTTGGTATGTTTTCGATACGGCCTTTAAGTACAGGTGACGGAAGGTCACCAATAGCGTCTTTGACAGAAATATATGGAACTTTGTCAGTTGAAAAAACATCTCTCTGCTTACTTTTCTTTTTCGGATCAAAGTGAGTTGGGGAGGGAAATTCAAATTCTCCACCCTTTACTACACCAACAATAAATACCCTGTCACGTAGCTGAGGCACACCATAGTCTGCTGCTCTCAGAATTCGAAAAGAAACGTCGTAACCAATATCTTGAAGGTCGGAGATAATCACTTTTAATGCAGAACCGCTTATACCGTCAGCACCTTTTGCGCTAAGCAACCCTTTGACTTGCTCGATCAATACGGCCTTGGGTTTTAAAACTTTTGCGAATTCAATCATTTTATGAAGAAGTAAGCCACGGTCATCATCAAGCGATTTTCGATTGCCAATTAAAGAGAAAGATTGACATGGTGGTCCACCTGCTAACAAATCTAATTCGCCAACTTTTAAGCCAAGCTGCTTCTTTAAAGAAAGAGGTGATATATCGTTGATATCGGTTGCTAAGATAGGGTCAACAGATCTCCTACTGCACCAGTTTCTCAATGATTCATGAGCATGCTTATCAATTTCTGAGCAAAAAAGAGGAGTAAAGCCTACATTGTGCAAGCCCTCATCTAGGCCACCAATGCCGCTGAAGAGTGAAACTAATGTTTTCATAGAAGACCAATTATGGAGATTTTTAAGGAGTGTATCTCAGTTTAAATAATAACTCAAGCGTTAGGACATATCTGTTTTCGGTCTTCCTGTTCGCACTCTTGGCCTAGTAGCAAACTCTCTGACTTTATCTGGTTCAAGCAGCTGATCACGGCCAATTTTGATAGACTCCAGTCTACCCTCAATTATCAACTGCCTTACCCTTGAAGCCGAAATCCCCAAGATTGCAGCTGCTTCGCTGGTTGAAATTAGTTTTTCCGTCATTTCAAATTTTGCTCAAAATTGATTTTAACCTGTAGTATATTGGCCTCTAACAAGCGGTTCAACGCGGACAGCAAAAACTCCAGTTGTTTTGTGTATTTCGCTTCGCTCAATTATCACACAAAACAACTTCCGTTTCAGCTGCCGGTTAACCGAGCGTTAGACAGCACTGGCGGGTTAAACCTTTCAGCTTTCCGTGCCGCGCCCAGTTAGCTCAACGTTAGGCATATTAATTTTTTGAAGAGGAAAGTTTTTGAAATTCACCTGGGATCCCATCAAAGCCGATACCAACCGCCAGAAGCATGGTGTAGACTTTGACGAAGCGGCTACTGTGTTTGGTGATCCCTTGGCGGGTACCTTTCCCGATTTCGATCACTCCATTGGAGAATCTCGCTTGATTACCGTTGGTGTGTCATGCGCCGAACGATTGCTGGTAGTATAGCCCACACCGAAAGCCCCGGTGAAATCCGTATTATCAGTGCTAGACCTGCCACTACCCATGAGAGAAAAGCTTATGAACGCTGAAGAATTCCAAGACGAATTAAGACCTGAATACGATTTCGATTTTTCCAAAGCTGTGCGAGGCAAATATTATCGTCAGTACCTTGAAAGCTCGAATGTAATCGTTCTCGACCCCGATGTTGCCGCCGCCTTTCACAACTCAGCGACTGTTAATCAGGCACTTCGGGCAATGCTTCAATTTGCCAATCAAACATCCAGCTTAACAGGCCATTCCAACCACCCCGGCACCTAAAACGGTTACCTATCAAGAATAAAAAAGGGAACAACAAAATGAAACAAATAATTTTCGCCTCAGCGATTGCAGTAGCATCAAATATTGCAGTAGCTGATGTCGTAATTGATGTAACAAAAATTGCAGGTAAGTCAAAGTCAGAAGTAACATCGTACCTCGGCACACCAAGCTCCTGTGGTAGCAGTAAATACGGGGAAAAGTGCCAATACAAAAAAGGAGAAACTGAAATTGTATTTATCGCTGGCAAAGCAGATTGGATAACGATCGAAGGCGTAGATGAAATTCCATTCTCCAATGCTATTTTAGGTACTCTAGGACTTGAAGAGAAAAAGCCAACATTCAAAAATGATTTCACTCTTCGGTGGGAAGGGGTTCAAGGCATTATGGAGGTATCCGTTTTTAAAGGTGCTTCGGCATCTGATTACGCGTATATCAAGGTTAAAACAAAATAGCTGTTTTGATGGGTGGCAGTTCGGCCCTTGGATGTGATGCCTGGCCCAACAAGTCAGTCAAAGGGACGCGCCGTCCGTTGTCGCTTGTCAGTTTGGCTGTTGCGGTAACGGTTGTTTGGTGCTGCGGTGCTTTACGGTTCGCTGCTTTGTTTTGAGTGTCGAGTTGCCGCCGCGTGCTTGGTGAAAGTGTGTGGTTAGCCCAACCCGACATTCCACCTGACCACTTGCCAGCGTCGCTCGTTCCTTCGCGCCACTGGCAAGTGGCAGGTGAATTTATACGTTAGCCATCAGAAGAGGTATTCGTGCAATTAGATATCACACTAGATGTCGCCAATGCGCTGGGCTTCTACGTCTACGCGTATATCGACCCACGTGATGAATCAGTGTTCTACATTGGCAAGGGAGTTGGGACACGAGCGACAGATCACCTTCTTGATAAAAGCGAGTCGAAAAAGGTTGCTCGAATCAATGGTCTTCTTGCCGCAGGCTTTGAGCCACGCATTGATATCGTGGCACATCAACTTCGCGATGATCTTGAGGCTAGTCGTGTTGAGGCTGCCCTTATCGAACTCATTGGCGTAGATCAACTCACTAATCTTGTCAGGGGGCGCTTTAGCACCGATTACCCACGGCGGTCCTTGGTCGACTTCATCATGGAACACGCTCCCCAATCGGTAGAAGTAACCGATCCCGCATTGCTAATCCGCATCAACCGTCAGTTCAAGTATGGAATGAGTGCCCAAGAGCTCTATGAAAGTACTCGTGGAATTTGGGTTGTGGGTGAGCGGCGAAACCGAGCTAAATTCGCAATGGCAGTCTATGCAGGAGTTGTCCTCGAGGTTTATGAGATCGAGTCGTGGCATCGCGCTGGATCTACAGACTACGCGACTCGCGTCCAGGCTGAATTGGCCAAGCAGGAGAGCAAGCGCTGGGAATTCCTCGGTCATGTCGCTTTTGAATCCATACGCTCGCGGTACATTGGTCGTTCAGTTGCTCATCTGTTTCGCGCGGGACAGCAGAGTCCTGTCGTGGGCATCGCGCTTGATGGCTAACCCGGCAGTCGAGGGGAGCTGCGCGAAAAGCCGCGCAGCCCCCTCACTTCTACGTTGGGCTTCATTTCCTTTAATGAGAAATTTACATTATGAATAAATTAATACCACTTATAATTATACTGCTTACGACCGCTGAAGTTACACACGCGGCAAACTCCAAATGGGAAACCTATTCTTGTGAATACATGGACATTAAGAAAGATATTTCATTATCGGGACGGTGTCATATGCAAGAAACTAAGATACACGGGAACTTCGGTTATATTCTTACTTGGGAATCAGGAAACAAAGTCACAGTCGAGTATATTAATTCGCAGAGTGGAAACCATATCTGGAAAATTAACGATCAGCCTTCCGTTGCGATAGAGGTGAATCGAGAAAATTTAAAAGGTTTTTCGCTTGATTTAAACCAAATACTAGAATGGCAAGATAATCCATAATGTAACTTAAACTTAAGGAATAACAAATGCCAGAAATCAGCCGTTTTTTGGGAATTATAATTCGTATGTATATTCGAGACCACCCGCCTGCACATTTTCATGCAGAATATGGTGAATATGAAATTACTGTGGAAATTGAAACTGGTATAGTAACTGGAAAATTTCCAAGAAGAGCTTTAATGGTTGTGCTTGAGTGGTATTTATTACACAAAGAAGAATTGATGAATAATTGGCACGCCGTAATGAACAAAAAACCTTTATCTAAAATAAAACCTTTGGAGTAATCAATGTTTATTCATGTTATTGAAGCAAAATACATAAAAGATTATCAGGTATGGCTTTCATTTAATGATGGTTCAAATGGTGAAGTTAATTTATCTGACGAGTTAGATGGTGAAGTTTTTGAACCTCTAAAAGATAAATTATTTTTTAAATCTTTTACACTTGAAGGTCATACATTAAGTTGGAATAATGGTGCTGATTTTGCACCTGAATTTTTAAAAGAGCTGGTAATTAAAAATATTTGCGCGGCTTAATTATTGATAGCTTAACAGAGCGTTTAAGGCGAGCGGCTCTGATACGCGCGTGTTGTCTGCAAGCGTTCTTGCCGCCGCCTTAACTTGGTGTTAGGCAGTCGTATAAATTAACTCTTAAAAAATGTTCAACCATGATTCCAGCAAAGCATTGGGTCGAAACGCTCACGCACACTATCCATCGGTATTTCATTTGGATAATTATCACTTCCTATTTTATCGCCGCCTTATTGCCAGAATTCGGTCTCTGGATTCGTGAAGTCGAGTTGGGTAGCATCGTTTTGTTTCAAAATAAAATAGACTTTTCCTTGCCGCCACTCATGCTATCGTTGTTGCTATTCAATTCAGGTCTGGGGGTCAAAACCAAGGAGCTTACCCAATTGGTGCACAAGCCATTGCTGCTGTTAAGCGGTCTGTCGGGCAACGTGGTGACTCCATTAGCCTTCATTATAGGCATTAGTTTCATCATGAAGTTCTGGCATAACCCTGAAGAAGTACAGCATATTCTTGTTGGCCTCGCATTGGTCGCGTCTATGCCGATTGCTGGAGCATCCACGGCATGGGCGCAGAATGCCAACGGCAACCTTGCTTTAAGCCTAGGCTTGGTATTGCTAACCACCTTACTCAGTCCATTGCTTACGCCGCTAGTTCTCCATGCTGTCGGCTTCGTGACCACGGGTGACTATTCTGAAGATTTACACGAAATTGCTTCTGATGGTGTGATAACGTTTCTAGGGATTTGGGTCATCCTGCCGTCCTTGCTCGGCATTCTGGCGCATTACCTCAGCCGTGAATCTCATCTTGCAAAGGCAAAATCCCCTATAAAACTCATCAACTATGGCATCCTGTTATTGCTGAATTATTCCAACGCCTCCTTAAGTCTGCCCAAAGCATTGTCGCAACCTGACATCGACTTTTTGGCCATTATGTTGGTAATTGTTGTTGCGCTGTGTCTTGCTACATTTGCCACCGGTTATCTGCTGGCGCAAGTTTTCCGCACAAACCGCAAAGACATGGCTTCGTTGATGTTTGGTCTTGGCATGAATAACAACGGTACGGGGCTAGTGTTGGTATCAATTGCTTTAGCCGACCATCCGCAAGTCATGTTACCGATTATCCTTTATAATCTCGTCCAGCATCTTATTGCTTCATTTGTTGACTTTGCTTTGTTTCAGCGAAGTAGGTTGGGGTAAGGCACGAACCCCAAGTTATTTAACAACTAAGCCTAACTCAACGTTCCAACACGATAAGATGGGCATAGTGGCGTAGGTTGGGTTGACATCGTCAACCCAACAAAATAACAACCAACCTCGTACCCCGTATAAAAAATGAAACGTAGACTGGATAAGTGATAGCGCCTCTGCACCTTTTGGTGTGCCGGATGACGCTCTCGCTTATTCGGTCTACGTGCTGGGCATATTGAAAGCGAGCCTTCGAATTTGGTGATGAATGAAATTGTGAATTGTGATTTGATTGAGAGGT
>QYQN01000118.1 GCA_007280895.1 Methylococcaceae bacterium | reverse complement strand
CTTAGTAAGGTGTTTAATGTCAGTAGATCCTATTTGTAACGGTCGGTAATCAGCACTTTTATCGATAAAACCCTGCCCCCTTTTGTAAAAAACAAAAAATTCAAGCATATTATTCTGTATTAAAACTCTCTGATTTTCCTGGATCCGATAAAAATAAACTCATTACCGACTAGTCGCACGCCGATGCCTATTGGGGGGGAACTAAAAACCTTCACTTCATTATTGCTCCGTGGCTAAGATTTTTAGCGTTTGAGAATATAACTGATGATGACGTTGATGCGGTAATATACAAACTTCACCATCGCCTACGAAAAATACTCCAGTACAAAAACACCTCATGCCATATTTTTTCTCAACCTGAGCAAGAAGCAGCATGAATACAAGGATTGCACTTAGGATTTGAATCCGCCATTATAAAAAAGTGATTTCACACTTATTAACGGAGCATAAAAAAATGAGAAAACGTGAATTTATCAAACAGTCACTTCAGTTTTTAACACTTAGTTATTTAAATAAAGCATGGAGTTCAACGGCGATACAGCAAACTCAGCATGCAGACGTCATTATTATTGGTGCGGGTATCGCTGGATTATCTGCTGCAAAAATACTTAAAAAAAATGGCTTAAGCGTAATAGTGGTTGAGGCGCGTGAGCGTCTTGGTGGACGAATTTGGACAAACAACGCTTTGGGTTTGCCCTTAGATTTAGGCGCTTCTTGGATACATGGCATCAATAATAATCCAATTAAAGCGTTAGCCGATCAGTTTCAAATAAAAACCATTTCCACAAATTATAATGCCAGTCAAATCTATCGTGCTAACGGCAATCCACTTACGGACAGTGAAGATAGGCTACTGTATAAAAATTATGATGCTATTTATCGTTTACTGATGTCTGTTAGGCGAAAACGTAAGTTGCAAAATTTACCTGATATTTCTTGGCAACAAGCTTTAGAACAGGTAGTTAATAGCAAACAGCTTAATGATGAGGCGTTAGCTGAATTGTTTTTTGCGTTGAATACAGAAGTTGAGCATGAATATGCTGCGGATTTAAATAAGCTATCTTTATTTAATTGGGATGTGGAAACTTCATTTAGAGGCAGTGATCATTTATTTCCTAACGGTTATTATCAAATTATTGATGGTTTGATAAAGAATTCAGGATTGGTAGCAGGTATTTTGACAAGTCAGGTTGTACAGACTGTTGATTATAGTCGTACACGTAGCGTAGAGGTAACCACTAATCAGGCAGTTTTTGAAGCCAGTGCGGTAATTGTTACCCTTCCATTAGGGGTATTAAAGGCCAATTCGGTAGAATTTTTCCCTTCTTTACCTAAAACCAAGCAGCAGGCAATTGCTCGTTTAGGTATGGGAATTTTAAATAAGACTTACCTCAGTTTTCCTGAATATTTTTGGCAACAAGATGCACGCACGCAAATTATAAATTCAATTTCAGCAGTTAAGGGTCGATGGGCTGAATGGTTAAACTATTATTATTACACACGCCAACCATTGTTATTAGGCTTTAATGCTGGCCATCAGGGGTTAACAATTGAGGGAATGAGTAATCGTGAGATTATTGATGATGCTATGCTGGTTTTATCTCGAATTTATGGCGATAACATACCGAGTCCTACTGCACAAATAACGACCCGTTGGGGTAGTGATCCTTTTGCCTTAGGCTCTTATTCTTATATTGCAACAGGTGCGAGTGTCAGCGATTATCAAGAGCTTGCGAAGGCGGTTGAGCAGCGATTATTTTTTGCTGGTGAAGCAACGTCTGTCGACCATCCAGCCACTGTACATGGGGCTTTTTTATCGGGGGTGCGCGAAGCGAATAAGGTGTTAGTTGCACTTGGAAAGGTATCGTAATAACTCTAAAAAGTTATGACGAGAATAAGTAAACAAAGGAGAGTGCGCTCCTTTGTTTTTGTAATAGTTGTTAAGTATTTGAAACTTTTAGAAGTTTATATTTCCTTGAAGCCAGATCTTTTGCGTGTCTGTGCTTTGAAAGCCGCCTAAAAGATTATTATCACCTTTGCCGTAATAAGCATATTTTGTTAACAAAGAATAATGTTTACCAAATTTCTTAACAACTTGCATATCCCATTCATCACCATAATTGAAACGTCCAGTATCATCTGAGTAAGTGTGATACATCCCTGAAAAAACAATGTCGCCATTTTGCAGTGGGACTAAGACAGTTCCAAAAATATCACGGATACCGTTGCTAGGTGTTTGTAAAAACAGGTCTGCCCAACCTTGAAACGCATGCAATGATGAGAGTGGGAAGTCAAATGTTTGGTTTAATCCAGTGCCGCCAAGTTGCTCCATAGCGCCTTCAAAAATTAGATTATATGCACTAAAACCACCCATTACGTTATATCGATCAACGTCATAAGCTGTTAGACCGTGGCCATAATTGCTTTGATGCGTGTATTCGGCGGTATAAACAAGTCCAAAGTTATCATTAAGTTTTATTGAATCAAGAGGTTTTGTGCAGCAAGCTACACGAGCGCCATAGTTTTGATTGGATTTTTCATAATTTGCTTGCTCGGTATAATCTAGCCAATAACCATAAGTCACCAAGTTGCCATATTTACCCATTTTATAATTAAAGTTAAGCAATGGAGATTCCATATTATCCGTTAAGCTATTGGCCATTTGGGCATTAGCTATATAACCAAAGTTAGTGGTTAAATTTGGAAGAATCTGGGTTTTATTCGTAATCATGATCGCGTCATAGGTGGCTCTCATTTGTCGCCAAGGCGCGTTACCAATAAAGCGTTCATCATCTAATTTTATGTTTTGTCTGCCAAATTTAAACGTATTATCGGTGAGTCCAGTGTAAGTAAACCAAAATTGGTTGAGTTCATTACGAGAGGGGTCTGGAATTTTAGTGTAGCGAGTATCACCATCTGGCAATGTATTATTGTAATCTTCTTGCATAGCAAGATTGCCTTCATATTCAGCATACGCTTGAAAATCATGATAAAGCGGGGTTAGATAACCCAAGCGTAAACTTGCCGTATTGCCATTGGCTGTTTGTTGCGGTCCTGCGTCCTGATTTGCATTTTCATAACGATACATAATATCGAATTTAATTAATCCGTAATCGTTTTTTTTGTTATAAAAATTAAGGGCTTCTTCAATATTTTGAGTAAGGCCAGCGAAGGCGATATTACAGGATAAGCTTATCGGCAATATACTTAGGTTAACTATTAATAATGTTGCTAGGTTATTTTTATTTGACTTTGACATAAGGGAATCATAACTGAATAAGGAAATAGACTTAATTATTTATTTAAATGTTAATTTATTGTTTAAAACGAAATTAATATTTCTTATTATAGATTAATTTAATTTTTTATTATTCACTTATTTATTGCGGCGATTATTTATTTATTTATTTATTTATTTATTCGTGAGTTATAGAAGTCTTTTACAAAAGCATTGAGTTGCTTAGTTTCTATCGCTTCACGCAAACCTTTCATTAAGCTTAAGTAATAAAATAAATTATGAATTGTATTAAGACGACAGCCAAGTATTTCTTGACATTTATCTAAATGACGCAAATAGGCGCGAGAATAATGTTGGCAGGTATAGCAAGTGCATTCTTCATCTAATGGGCGATTATCAAATTCATATTGGCTATTACGGATTTTAATAACACCAAATCGAGTAAACAAATGTCCATTTCTTGCATTGCGCGTGGGCATGACGCAATCAAACATATCGATGCCGCGTAAAACAGCTTCGACCAAATCTTCTGGTGTGCCAACGCCCATTAAATAGCGGGGGCTATTAACGGGTAAGTGAGTATGCACTGCATCAAGGGTTGCCATCATTTCTTCTTTAGGTTCGCCCACAGATAAACCGCCAATGGCATAGCCATCAAAGCCGATATCGACTAAGCCCTGAATAGATTCAAGACGTAACTGTGGATACATGCCGCCTTGAACAATGCCAAATAACGCATTGGGATTATCAGCATGTGCGCGTTTGCTGCGTTCTGCCCAGCGTAAAGACAGTCGCATTGAGTCCGCTGCCTCATCTACTGTTGCTGGGTAAGGGGTGCATTCATCAAAAATCATCACAATATCTGAGCCTAATTCACGTTGAACCTGCATGGATTCTTCAGGCCCCATAAAAATCTTTGCTCCGTTGATGGGAGATTGAAACGTCACGCCTTGCTCAGTAATTTTACGTAAGGCACCAAGGCTAAAGACTTGAAAGCCGCCAGAGTCAGTTAAAATTGGTTTATGCCACTGCATGAAGTCATGTAAATCGCCGTGCGCGTTAATAACCGCAGTAGTTGGGCGTAACATTAAGTGAAAGGTATTACCTAAAATAATTTGCGCACCTACCGCAGTTAAGTCTTCAGGGGTGAGTGCTTTGACGGCACCATAAGTGCCAACGGGCATAAATATCGGAGTTTCTACTTCGCCACGGGCAAAGCTAAGTTTGCCCCGGCGGGCGTAGCCATCGGTGCTGAGTAAATTAAATTTCATGTTAAAAATTTTGATGTAAGTAGGGTTTGTAAAATGAGTAGGCTGATAGCTACACTTAAACTATGGTATTCAGTGTGTGCTTTATAGTGTGGGAAAGATCAGTGCCCATTGATGAATGGGCACAAGAGGTTACGGCTAGAATGTAAATCGATTTCTTAGTGAAAACATAGGGGTATCAGGTGATCGCATTGTTAACGAATAACGCGATGCCCACGCCCACTCATGCAGTTATTATAAGCATGTTTATATTTGTCCTCTGCTGTGAGTCCTTGCTTAGCCGCGCCACCTAGGCCACCAATGGCGGCGCCAATGGCGGCACCGGTGCCCGCATTACCTGCAATGGCGCCGCCTACTGCGCCAGCGGCTGCCCCCATAAGTCCCCCCACGCCGGCACCGACAAGTGTTTCTTTTACTGTGCCGCCAGAAGCGTGTTTGGCTAATTCTTGGCATTCCGCCATATCTTGATTTAAACGATAAGCATTAGGATTATTATAGGTATCAACAGTGGGTTGCCAGCCAGTTTGACTAGCGCAGGCAGTTAATAATAAGGTGCTTAAAGAAAAGACTAGTCAGTGATAAATAATTCATATTAATTTCCTTGGTAAAGGCGTGATGTGGGTTGAGATAAATCATAATGAGTATTGCTGTATTTTGGGTAGTAACGCTGCACTGCTAGGCTTTTTGGTTTTATGGTAGGAGTCATAAGTAAACAGCAAGACCGATGTTATGTTGGATAGAATTTAACAAAAAGCCTAGATGATAGCGAATTTTTTACATTGAGATGGCTTGCTTTTCATTATTAAGTTGTCGTCAATTGTCTAGTTCACCGATAAATGCTTGGTTCTAGTGAGTATGCTGTCATAACTAACGTTAAATAGGCTGCTCGAAGGGGAGGGCTTCGTTTAAAAACTAAGTAAGCTAACGCCGCAAAGTAAAAGTAATTTTTTCAAGTGCAGGAAAAGACGTAAGGTCTATGGCATAATGGCGCACTTTTAATTTTGCTGACAACTTATTGAGGACAATAATGAGTTTTTTTATTTCTGATGCATTAGCCGCTGCGCCTGCAGCACAACCCGGTATAGAAGGAATGTTATTTCCTTTAGGTATTTTAGTGTTCTTTTACTTTTTATTTTTACGTCCACAATCAAAGCGTGCGAAAGAAAAAAAGGAAATGATTGCTGCGATGACTAAGGGTGTCGAAGTCGTTACTTCTGGAGGTATTCTTGGTAAAGTCATTGATATGGATGATAACTTTTTAAAAATAGAAATTGCTGATAACACCTTTATTCAAGTGCAACGGCAAAGCGTAGAAACTATTATGCCTAAAGGTACCTACAAAGCAGTTACAAAAAAAGTGGTAACGCTTAGCAAGCCTTAATGTTTTTTTAACGCAATAGATAGATAAACGCGGTTCAATATTGTTGGTATAACTCATGCAAAATCATTTCCCACTTTGGAAAAACAGTTTAGTTCTGATCACTTTTTTGGTCTCTTTGATTTATGCTTTGCCAAATTTATATGGTGAAGATCCTTCCGTACAAATTTCCTCAACAACGCCTGAGCGAATTTCTCAGCAAAAAGCCTCTGAAATAGAAACGGCAATCAAAGCTGTGGGTGTCTCCACGAAACAGTTTGATTATAAAGATGGTCGTATTTTGGCAAGATTATTTAATACTGATGATCAATTGAAAATTGCCGATGCATTACGAGATCAATTGGGTAATGCGTTTACGGTCGCCTTGAATTTAGCACCTAATACGCCTAGTTTGTTGCAAGCCATTGGTGCGCAAGCCATGTATTTAGGATTAGATTTACGTGGTGGTGTGCATTTTTTATTAGAAGTTGATATGGATGCAGCAGTGAAACAGGCTGAAGAACGTTATATTGACGACGTCCGATTAGCACTAAGAAGAGAAAAAATTCGTTATTTATCTGTAGCGAAAGAGACTGGTTTTATTAAGGTCAAACTTAAGGTAGCAGAGGATCTTCCTGCTTTTAGTAGTGTTTTAAATAAAGAGTTTAGAAGCCTAGATGTTGTTGAAGGTAAGCAAGCTAATGACGAAGTCTGGTTGAAGATTTCTGAGCACGAGCAAAAAGATATTAAAAAATCCGCTGTGGCTCAAAATATGACTACCTTACGTAATCGTGTTAATGAGCTTGGTGTGGCGGAGCCTGTTATTCAACAGCAAGGTGATAATCGTATTGTTGTGCAATTACCTGGTGTTCAGGATACCACGCGTGCAAAAGAAATTTTAGGCACTACGGCCACGTTAGAATATCGTTTAGTGGATGTTGAGCATGACGTTCAAAAGGCCTTAGAAGGTCATCCACCTATTAGTAGTCGCCTGTATTACGATAAAAATTCACAGCCGATTTTGCTAAATCGTCAAATCATAGTAACGGGTGATCAGATTGTTGATGCGGATTCAGGGATGGATCAAGAAGGACGTGCCGCGGTATTTATTACCCTAAATGGCGTGGGTGCCACTAAAATGGGTAAATTCACGCAGATGAATGTAGGCAAACCAATGGCTGTGGTATTTATTGAATATAAAATTGATACCCGAATTGTGAATGGTGAAAAGGTTCGTCACAAAGAAAAAGTTGAAAAAGTCATTAGTGTCGCCACTATTCAAGGCGTGTTTAGTAAGCGCTTTCAAACAACAGGTTTAGATAGTCCACAAGAAGCACGCAATTTATCGCTCTTATTAAGAGCCGGTGCGTTAGCTGCGCCCGTCGATATTGTTGAAGAAAGAACCGTGGGGCCAAGCTTAGGGCAAGATAATATCGACAAAGGTTTCTTGTCGTTTATCGTGGGTTTTTTGTTGGTCGTGTTATTCATGGCGGTGTATTACCGTTTGTTTGGCATGATTGCAAATTTTGCGTTGGCGTTTAACGTGGTGATAGTCGTGGCGATTTTATCCATGTTGCAAGCAACCTTAACCTTACCTGGAATTGCCGGTATTATTTTAACGGTTGGTATGTCAGTAGATGCTAATGTCCTGATTTTTGAACGTATTAAAGAAGAGATTCGCGAAGGGAATTCACCACAAACAAGTATTTTTATAGGCTATGAAAAAGCCTTTGCAACGATTTTAGATTCTCATGTGACTAATTTAGTTGTTGCCATTGTGCTGTTTGCCTTTGGTACAGGGTCAGTAAAGGGATTTGCCGTAACGTTAATAATTGGTATCTTGTCATCGATGTTTACAGCGATTACTGGTACTCGTATGGTTATAAACTGGATATACGGTGATCGTCGGGTTGAAAAACTATCGATTTAACGGATAGCACAAATTGTGTTAATAATTGATTTAAGGCTTATTAATGACTAGATATTTCATCCTATTTATTTTTCAATCGCTGTTCTTACTTAGTTTGCCTTGTTTTGCCGAAGCAAATGATATGGTAAATGTAACGAAGCCAATCGATTTAACTCAGCACTGGGTAGGGTATCTGGCGTTGATCTTATTTGCCATTGCCTATCTGTTAGCGATGACTGAAGAGCTGACCGACCTAAGAAAATCTAAACCAATGGTCTTTGCGGCCAGTATAATTTGGATTTGCATTGCGATTGTTTATGTCAATGATGGTATGAGTGAACTGGCGGGTTTAGCCTTTCGTTCAAGTCTAGAAGCTTATGCTGAATTGTTTTTATTTATAATGGTATCAATGACTTATCTTAATGCAATGGAGGATAGGAGGGTTTTTGAGCGTTTGCGTGTTTGGTTATTAAGTAAACGATTTTCTTATCGTCAATTGTTTTGGATTACTGGCTTTCAAGCATTCTTTATTTCTTCAGTATGCAATAACTTAACAACAGCATTGCTTATGGGGTCGGTAATTTTAGCCATGGGCAAAAATAGTCCGCGTTTCGTTACTTTGTCTTGTATTAATATCGTTATTGCTTCTAATGCTGGTGGGTCATTTAGTCCTTTTGGTGATATCACCACGCTATTAGTTTGGCAAAAAGGCGTTGTGCCTTTTAAAGATTTCTTTTCCTTATTGATTCCGGCTATTATTAATTTAGCGTTACCCGCTGCTATCATGCACTTTTATATACCTAAAGAAACACCCGAGCCTGTTAAAGAATCTCAGCCTATGAAGCGTGGAGGTCTGGTTATTATCGTATTGTTTGCTTTAACTATTATCACCGCCACGTGTTTTGAGAATTTTCTTAGTCTGCCTCCCGCTGCTGGCATGATGTTAGGACTGACTTACCTTAAGTTTTATAGTTATTACATGCAAAAAACGCCTAGCAGGTCTTTAGCGTTGGTCACTGAAAAGAGTCGCGGTGAAAGTATTAACACCAAAATTGATTATTTTGCACCTATGAAATATATGAATAATCCAGCAGCTAGGTTAAAAAAAGATATTACAACCGATCAGCCTTTTGATGTTTTTAATAAAGTTGCTAATTTAGAGTGGGATACCTTATTGTTCTTTTATGGTGTCATGGTTGCAGTGGGTGGTTTGAGTTTTATTGGTTATTTAAGTGTTGCATCAACCCATCTTTATGGCGAAATGGATCCTACGATAGCTAATATTTTGGTTGGTATTGTTTCAGCTTTTATAGATAACGGTACAATTATGTTGGCAGTTTTAACGATGGCTCCTGATATTTCCCAAGGTCAATGGCTCTTAGTCACCTTAACAGCAGGTGTAGGAGGTAGCATGCTGTCAGTCGGATCTGCGGCAGGTGTTGGTTTAATGGGACAAACTAAGGGTGTTTACACTTTTATGAGCCATTTAAAATGGACACCTGTTATTGTTTTAGGTTATATCGGAAGTATTGCCGCCCATTTTTTAATCAATGGCAGTTATTTTTAGATTTACTGGATTTGGTTTTCTTTGATTTATTTTTGACCTTTGCATAAATATACTTAATATTTAATTATGAAATTAACTACTATAAATTTTATCGGTAACCGTAATATTGCACTGATATTTTCCAGTATTTTGTCTTTAGTCTCGCTCGTCGCCTTAGGCGTAAATGGCTTGCAAATGGGTATTGATTTTACTGGGGGAACTTTAATCGAAGTAGGTTATCAAAAGCCAGCAGATATTAGTGTGCTACGCAGCACGCTAGATGATGCAGGCTTTGCTGATGCCACAGTACAAAATTTTGGTACTGCTAAAGATGTATTAATCCGCTTAAAACTGCAAGAAGGCGTGAGTAGTGTTGATTTAAGCACGAAAGTATTGGATGCAATTAATAAAACGACGGCAGAGCCAGCTAGTCTTCGACGCGTTGAGTTTGTAGGTCCGCAGATTGGTGATGATTTAGCACAGGATGGTTTTTTAGCCTTGCTTTACTCCACCATCGGTATTCTTATTTACGTCGCTTGGCGATTTGAATGGAAATTTTCCTTAGGTGCTGTTATTGCTACCTTTCATGATGTCATTGTAACTTTGGGCGTATTCTCACTCTTAGGTATGGAGTTTGATTTAACGGTATTAGCGGCGGTATTGGCGTTAATTGGTTATTCATTAAACGATACCATTGTAGTTTATGATCGCATTCGCGAAAGCTTTTTAACCATGCGTAATAAAACCACTGAAGAAATGATGAATATTTCCGTCAATGTGACCTTGAGTCGAACCATTATGACGTCTTTAACTGTGATTTTAGTGCTGGCATCGTTATTCTTTTTGGGAGGAGAAGTCATTCATGGCTTCGCGGTGGTACTGTTATTTGGTGTATTCTTTGGTACCTACTCGTCGATTTTTATTGCTAGTCCAGTAGCGTTAATGTTTGGTGTGTGTCCCGCCGATTTAGTGCCAGTAGTTAAAGAAGGTGAACACTTTGATAATTTGCCTTAACGAGGCAAATAAAATAAATGCGCTATAAAAAAAGATATGTAGCACCGCCTTAATCTAAGCAGTTTAAACTCTTGGTAATGCAGTAAAGATAGTTTGTTTTACAATGAAACCCCCAAGCCAGATACCGTATGTGTATAGGCTATAATCGATATTCAACAATCCACATAATTATAGGAATAATCCACTCATGGCAATCGAACGTACCTTTTCAATTATTAAACCTGACGCTGTTGCAAAAAATAATATTGGTGACATTTATAATCGTTTTGAAAAAAACGAGTTAAAAATTGTTGCTGCAAAAATGTTACATTTAACCAAAGAACAAGCCGAAGGATTTTATGCCGAGCATAGCGAACGTGGTTTTTTTAATGATTTAGTCGCTTTCATGATTTCAGGTCCAGTCATAATGCAAGTGTTAGAAGGCGAAAATGCCGTGGCAAAACACCGTGAAATTATGGGCGCAACAAATCCAAAAGAAGCGGCGCCAGGAACAATTCGTGCTGATTTTGCTACTAGCATTGATGAAAACGCAGTTCATGGTTCTGATGCAGTGGCTACTGCCGAAAGAGAAATCAATTTCTTTTTCTCTGCAAATGAAATCTGTGCAAGAACTCGTTAATTTAAAAAAAATCAATTTACTTGATTTTGACAGAAAAGGTCTTGAGATTTTTTTTGTCGAATTGGGTGAAAAATCATTTCGTGCCACACAGTTGCTGAAGTGGCTGTATCAAGAAGGTGTCACAGACTTCAACTTGATGAGCAATTTTAGCAAAGCGTTGCGAGCCCATTTAACCGAACATTGCTGTATTGTCGCGCCTGAAATTGTGGTAGAAAAAAAGGCCGCCGATGGTGTGTATAAATGGGTAGTGCAAACGCAGTGTGGTAATCGAGTTGAAACGGTTTTTATTCCAGAGGATGGACGCGGTACTTTATGTGTGTCTTCACAAATTGGCTGTGCCTTAGCGTGTACGTTTTGCTCAACAGCCCAACAAGGATTTAACCGTAATTTAACTACTGCTGAAATTATTGGGCAGTTGTATGTGGCACAAAATCGTTTAGGGCGCGAAACAAAAGTAACCAACGTAGTGATGATGGGCATGGGCGAGCCTTTGCTTAATTTTGATAATGTCGTGGCCGCAGTTAATTTAATGATGGACGATTTTGCTTATGGCTTATCAAAGCGTCGTGTCACGATAAGCACCTCTGGTGTGGTGCCTGCAATGTATCGCTTGAATGAGCTCTGTGATGCGAGTCTTGCTGTCTCGTTGCATGCTGTGACAGATGAGTTAAGAGATGAGCTGGTACCCATTAATAAAAAATATCCTTTACAAGAATTAATGGCTGTTTGTCGAGAAAATGCTAAGTTAGCCCCGCGTCGAACAGTTACCTTTGAATACGTCATGTTGGAGGGCATTAATGATTCAAATGAAGATGCTTTAGGCTTATTGCAGTTGTTAAAAACAGTGCCAGCAAAAATAAATTTGATTCCATTTAATCCCTTTCCAAATTCATCTTACCGCTGTTCAAGTAATAATCGTATTCATGCGTTTAAAACCCTATTAAATGACGGTGGCATTGTTACTACGGTAAGAAAAACACGAGGCGATGATATTGACGCTGCCTGTGGTCAGTTAGTGGGGCAAGTCAACGATAAGAGTCGACGGCATCTTAAATTAGCGCAGCAGGGTTCAGAGTAAGCAATGCACACAGATAAAACGCAAGTAGTTAAGAGGTGTTTACAGCTTGTCCAGGTAAGTGTCTTGCTGAGCTTAGCTGCATGTGCAAGCCTTGATGAAAAATCATCAACGGATCGTGCTGAGATTTATGTGCAGCTGGGTGTGCGTTATTTAAATATGAATCGTTTAGATGTGGCCAAGGCAAATTTAGAGCATGCCTTAGAAGAAAATCCACTTAATATTAATGCCCATAATGCCTTGGCATTTTTATATGAAAAGATTGAAAAATATCCACAAGCTAAAGAACATTACATCGCCGCGTTAAATATTGCACCTGACGACTTGAGTGTGCAAAATAATTACGGTCGGTTTTTGTGCGAACATCAAGAAACTCAGGCAGGAGTTCTCTTATTGGAACGCGCCATCAAAAATTTGTTAAATGACCGATCTTGGTTAGCCTTAACCAATGCAGGTTTATGTGCCGTAAACTCTGGGCAAACACATCAAGCAAAAGCCTATTTCAAACAAGCATTATTAGCAAATGAACGCTATGCTCCAGCGTTGTTAGCCATGCAAAAAATGAGTTATAACAATGCTGAATATTGGCCTGCAAAAGGTTATTTGCAACGTTATTTAAATAGTGCGGCGCATACCTCGGAATCATTATGGTTTGGCATGATGACTGAGCGTGCCTTAGGTAATCAAACACTGGCACAAGAATATCGCGATTTATTAGTCGACACCTTTCCTCTTTCCAAAGAAGCTAAGTCATTAGCGCATTAACAACACTCAATATGGCAAATTCGATTCAAGCAATCCGTGGTATGCACGATGTCCTACCTGAACAAACTCCACGTTGGCAATATGCAGAAAATATTATCCGTAAGGTATTAAATGCCTATGGATACAGTGAAATTCGTTTGCCAATTGTTGAAAAAACAGAATTATTTAAGCGTTCAATTGGCGAAGTCACAGATATTGTAGAAAAAGAGATGTATACCTTTGAAGACCGAAATGGGGATTCATTAAGCTTACGTCCAGAAGGAACAGCAGGCTGTGTGCGTGCATGTTTAGAGCATGGTTTACTTAATGGACAGAGTCATCGGCTTTGGTATTACGGTCCCATGTATCGTCATGAACGTCCGCAAAAAGGACGATATCGCCAATTTATACAGCTGGGCGTTGAAACCTATGGCATGGCTGGTCCTGAAATTGATGCCGAATTAATTCTCTTAATGGATCGTTTATGGAAGCAATTAGGCGTTCGCGAACATGTTCAGTTGCAGTTAAATTCATTAGGAACACTTACTGAACGCGCTCGTTATCGCGAACATTTAGTGGCTTATTTTTCTGCCCATCACGAGCAACTTGATGATGATAGCCAGCGTCGCTTGCATACCAATCCCCTACGTATTTTAGACACCAAAAATGCTGAGATGCAGCCCTTAATAAACAATGCCCCTGAGCTGATGGCGTACTTAGGCGAAGAGAGTGTGGCGCATTTTAAGGCGCTAACAGCCTGTCTTGATGACTTAGGCATTGCGTATCAAATTAACCATCGTTTAGTTCGTGGACTCGATTATTACAGTAAAACAGTGTTTGAATGGGTGACCGAGTCACTTGGCTCGCAAGGCACCGTTTGTGCGGGTGGACGTTATGACAGCTTGGTTGAACAATTAGGAGGCAAACCCAATCATGCCGCCGGTTTTGCAATGGGAATTGAGCGATTATTGGCATTAATGGAATGCCAAAACGACGCGCCTATGACGAAACGAGTCGATGTGTATTTAATTCGTGTCGGTGAGGGGGCGGCTCAGGCAGGGTTGCGTTTGGCAGAACAATTACGTGATGCACTCCCAGAGTTGAGTGTTCACGTTAATATGGAAGGCGGAAGCTTTAAAAGTCAGTTTAAAAAAGCGGATAAAAGTGGTGCAAGCTTAGCATTAATTTTAGGCGACGATGAGGTGCTTAATCAGCACGTCAGTGTTAAATATTTGCGTGATAATCAAGCACAGCAGACTGTCCCGCAAACTGATGTTGTGCAGGTCATTCAAGAGTTTTTAGTATCCAGCGCCCGTTAAGCGCTGGATAGTGTTATCTATCAAGCTAGAAGAGAGCTACAGTGGAAATTTACGAAACAGAAGAAGAACAAGTTGCTGCCATTAAAGCATGGTGGAAAGAAAACTCACATGCCACATTTATGGGTGTTGGATTGGGTGTAGCCATTATTTTGGGGTGGAATTACTGGCAAAGTTATAAAAAAGAGCAGGCAATGCAAGCGTCTGCGATCTATAGCACATTACTGTCCGCCAATGAGTCGGGCAATAAAGCACAACTAACCGAAGCCACTGAGCAGATACGAAAAGCCTATGGCTCAACAGACTATAATCAGTATGCGTCATTATTTGAAGCCAACAACGCCCTGCAACAAGGTGATCAAGCCAAAGCACGCGCCTTACTTGAGTCGGTGGCAAGCTCTTCTGATTTAGCGTTAAGTAATATAGCAAAAATCAGACGAGTTCGATTAATGCTTGCAAATAAAGAATATGAACAAGGTTTAGCCTACATTAATGCCATAGATCCTGCCACGACTGCTGGTTTTTCTGGGCATTATGATGAGTTGGTGGGGGATTTATATGTCGCGTTAGATCGTTTGGATTTAGCGCGTACCTCGTATGAAAGTGCTTTACGAAATGGTCTGCAATCGCCGTTGTTAGCGATGAAAATAGATGATCTTACGGTGTCTACTAAAAAAATGGAAAGTAAACAATAATGCGTTTAGTCATACTTTTATATGTTCTCTGCTTAAGTGGCTGTGCGGTTTTTGATAGCGTAGGAGAATCGTTTTCAGGATTAACCGAATATTTTGGCGGTGATGACGTTACTGATCCACCGAAAGCGTTAATCGAATACCCGCCAGAAAAAACCATTGACGTAATTTGGGAAGCCTCGGTTGGCGTTGGGACGAATCAACAGTCAGTTAATTTGGTGCCCGCGATTAGCAGTGAAACAATTATTGCGGCCGATAGAAAAGGATTGGTTGTTGCAAGAGCATTAGCCAATGGCAATAAGCTTTGGGAGCGTAATACCGAGCTGCCTTTTTCAGGCGGTCCAGGCGTAGGTCAGGGCACGTTAATAATAGGAACCAGTGATGCAGAGGTCGTTGCCTTACACAGCGAAACCGGTGCTGAGTTATGGCGCGCTAAGGTATCAAGTGAAGTATTATCTGTTCCTGTGATAGCTAATGGTATTGTTATTATTCGTAGTAGTGATGGTAATGTCGTGGCATTAAATGAAAAAACAGGCGCTAAATTATGGAGTTATGAAGTCCCCGTGCCAGCGTTAAGTATACGAGGCACAGGTACTCCCGTGCTATTTGAAGAGAATGTTATCGGTGGTTACGATAATGGAAAATTAATGGCCTTACGAATAAAGGATGGCAAATTTATTTGGGAAACCAGTGTCGCCATTCCAAAAGGGCGTTCAGAGGTAGAGCGTTTAGTGGATTTAGATGTGAATCCTCTGGAAGCTGCTGGGGTAATTTATAACGCCAGTTTTCAAGGTGGCGTGAGTGCCACTTCAGCAATCGATGGCGAGGTTATTTGGCGTAATGAAAGTATTTCTTCGCATTCTGGAATAAGCAATGATTGGCGGTATCTATATTTAACGGATGTCGAGAGTCATGTTTGGCAGCTTGATCAGCGCAGTGGTTTATCGTTGTGGAAGCAGCAAGATTATCATCAACGCCAGTTATCATCCCCAGCGGTGTTTGAAAATTATGTCATCGTGGGTGATTTTGAAGGTTATGTGCATTGTTTAAGCGCACTTGATGGTCGGTCTTTAGCGCGGCGTCATGTGGCGGGGGGGGCAATTACAGCAAAGCCAGTGATTGTCGGAGATCTTCTTTTTGTTTATGCAACGGACGGCACTTTAGCCGCTGTGCGGGTTCATTAATGTTACCAGTGATAGCCTTAGTAGGGCGCCCAAATGTGGGTAAATCCACCTTATTTAATTATTTAACACGGACTCGCGAAGCGTTAGTCGCAGATTTTCCAGGCCTCACCCGAGATCGCCAATATGGTCGTGTCAAGCATGGTATTCGGCCGTGTTTAGTTGTCGATACCGGCGGTATTGCCGATGCTTCGGCGGGCATTGAAAGTATTTCCAAAAAACAAGTAGAAATTGCTTTGCAAGAAGCTGATGTTGTTGTTTTTATGGTAGATGCACGAGAAGGTTTAAGCGCGTCAGATAAAGTTATCGCCAATGAGTTAAGAAAGTTAGCCAAGCCAGTTATTTTGGTAACAAATAAAGTCGATGGTATTGATGGAACGATGGCTGCAATTGATTTTTATGCCTTAGGATTAGATGAGCCAGTGCAATTGGCGGCTAGTCATGGGCGCGGTGTGCCTGAATTACTAGAGCGTGTTATTCAGGTGTTACCGTCTGCTGCGACTTTACTTGATGACGAAGGTGAGCGTAAAGGCATTGGTATTGCAGTAGTGGGTCGGCCAAATGTAGGTAAATCTACCTTGGTTAATCGTTTGTTGGGTGAAGAGCGCGTGATCGTCTTTGATCAGCCCGGCACTACGCGCGACAGTATCTATATTCCATTTGAACGTAATGGCAAGCAGTTTACCTTGATCGATACTGCGGGGATGCGCAGACGCTCAAGAATTGCTGAAACCATTGAAAAGTTTAGCGTAATTAAATCACTGCAAGCTATTGAAAAAGCGCATGTGGTTATTTATTTAATCGATGCCAGCGAAGGGATTACTGATCAAGATGCTCATTTATTAGGCTTGGTGATGGAGGCTGGTCGGGCGCTAGTTATCGGACTAAATAAATGGGATGGTTTAAGTGACGATCAAAAAAACACTATCAAACGGCAATTAGATGTCAAACTGTCATTTTTAGAGTTTGCAGAAAAATATCCCATCTCAGCATTGCATGGCAGTGGTGTGGGCAAAATGTTTGATGTGGTGAATACCTTGTACGAAAGTGCAATGATTGACATGTCAACGCCAGTTTTAACGCGAATTCTGAAAGAAGCCACTGATGCACATCAACCGCCCTTGGTAAATAATCGACGGATCAAATTAAAATACGCACACCAAGGTGGCCGTAATCCTCCCATTGTGATTATTCATGGCGTACAAACAGATGTGTTGCCGGTATCGTACAAACGTTATTTGGTTAACTATTTTCGAGATCGTTTGAAATTATCAGGCACACCCATCCGTTTAGAATTTAAATCTTCAGTTAATCCTTTTCAAGGCAAGAAAAATAAATTAACCGATTGGCAGGTAAAGAAACGCGAACGATTACTAAAGCGTGTAAAAAAGAAAGCACAATAATAATGAGCAACTGGACTTTTCATGGCGAGTCACTCCACAGCATCGGGCACTTACCTGAGGTAGGTGCGTTAGTGCCTGATTTTGTCTTGGTAGATAATTCGTTACAAGACGTTTCTTTACAGACATTTTCAGGTAAAAAGAAAGTCTTGGTTATTGTGCCAAGTATAGACGCGCCGGTGTGCGCGGCATCAGCACGACAGTTTGATCATCGTGCTGGGCGCTTACCTGAGGTTGCAGTATTGCTTATTTCGGCAGATTTACCTTTTGCGCAATGTCGGTTTTGCGAAACAGAAAAATTAACCCATCTCATTGCCTTATCTTGTTTTCGTTCAGAGTTTTCCTATGCTTATGGCGTTAAATTAAATGACGGTGTGCTACGTGGTTTGACCGCACGAGCCGTACTTGTCATCAATGAAAATAATCAGTTAATTTATGCGGAGTGGGTGGAAGAATTAACTCATGAGCCCAATTATCAAGCTGCCTTTGAGTCAATCAGTGCCTGTTGAAGGCCGGGTATTTACAGCACAATCACCATTAGTGCAAAGACAAATAGCATAATAAACAACAATGTGAATTTTGCTTGCGTCGTTAATGTACCAAAAAAATACCGCCATTCTTGGTGGCAGGCATGTTTTTTGTTGCTCGCCTGCATAATGCGTTGCACACGTGCAGGCCAGGTATTAAATGCTTCTTCGGCAGCGATGTGCTCAATGGATTCAATAATTTTAGAATAATACTGACCACATTCTGGACAGCGTGCTTCTTGACGAGGGTTTAGATGACCACAAAACTGACATTTTTTCATGTTTATCCTAGCGTAGATGTTAAAAAATGAGTGTAATTATAAATTGATTAAGCGAAGGTGTATGTTTGGGAGAAAAGGCATGCGCATTCCTTAGTAAGAGACCACTAGTATTGCAAATACGCTATTGGGTTACGCGTTATTTTATTTATTTATTTTGGAAATAATTATGTCTACTGAGCTTACATATATCAGTGCGTTGCCAACGTCAACGCATCAATATTCTATACTATGGCTGCATGGATTGG
>QYQN01000126.1 GCA_007280895.1 Methylococcaceae bacterium | reverse complement strand
GGTATTCTACCTTCTCTGACCTTTCTCTTTCCTTCGATATCTATAAATTACTCATGCCAATTGGCGAAGGTATTGATTATGACAATTATTATAAATTTTCTTCTACAGGAAACGTGTAAAAACAAGTGCCGTCAAATGCTTTTATGCAAGTGCGCACTAAGCGAGACCACTGCATGGATGCTGAAGGTAGGCGACGCAGGAGCCGTTGCCGAGCCGTAATGCACCAAATGGTGAGCCACAAAGCGTCGCAAGACGGCTATCGCCTAGTGCGACCTATGAGTAGTCCTCTGCAAAACAATGCGATAGTTCAGCATATAGCTCAAAGGCCAGAGCATAATTTGCCTATTGACCTTGACATCGTTGTACGGCAAGAATAGGACGCAGCCCTAGCAAATTTGTACTTATTTAGCCCTTTCTTCTTAGGCAAAAAGGGGGAGCATAGTTACCCAGCCTTAACCTGTAGTTTTTAATTTTCTTACCTTTACCTTTGGAATACACCATGATTTTTAAACAACTTTTTGATCAAGAAACCTGGACTTACACGTATTTAATTGCTGATGCTATCAGCAAAGAAGCGGCCTTAATTGATCCAGTTAATACACATATTGAAGCGTACATCACGTTATTAGCTCAGCATGATTTACACCTAAAGTATGCGCTAGAGACGCATGTTCATGCTGATCATATTACGGCGAGTGGTTTATTGCGTCAGCGTTTGGGCACACAAACAGCAGTGAGTCAGTTATGCGGTGCTGAAACTGCGGATATTCAGATTATGGATGGGGATATTTTTCAATTGGGTGACCTTGAGCAAATTAAAGTCATCGCTACGCCTGGCCATACTGCGGGCAGCGTGTCATTTCTATGGCGTGATCGTGTGTTTACCGGCGATGCGTTGTTAATTGCTGGCTGTGGTCGTACTGATTTTCAAGGCGGCGATGCGGGTGCCTTATACGATGGGATTACACAACGCTTATTTACCTTACCTGATGAAACCTTGGTTTATCCAGGGCATGATTATCAACAACGCTGGGTAAGTTCTATTCAGCAAGAGCGAACCAGCAATCCTCGTTTAGCTAATAAAACGCGTGCGGAGTTCATTGATATTATGATGAATTTACAGCTACCTAAACCCCGCTTAATTGATGAAGCCGTGCCTGCCAATCGTTACTGTGGCTTAGATGAAAAAGAGCGTCAAGATGCCCTTATCACGCGTGAGATTGATCGTCCTGTGCGCATTACTTCAAGCATTCAAGCAATGTTATCTGACGTTAAAAGTATGATTACTGAAGTCTCGGTAACAACCGCCAGTCAATTACTTGCTGAAGGTCAGTTAGTGCTATTAGACGTTAGAGAAGAAAGTGAATTTGCCGCCGGCCATATCGATAATGCTGTCTTGTTACCACGCGGTGTATTAGAGTTTAAATTAGCTCAAGTACCCGAATTGGCAAATAAATCTAAAGCTGTGTTAGTGTATTGTCGCACCGGTGGACGTTCTGCAATGGCAGCGCATACCTTACAACAATTGGGCTATCACAATGTATTGTCGATGGCAGGGGGGTTTGAGGCATGGCAACAAGAACAGGGCTAATACGGCGCCTTTATTAAAAAAATTATAATTTTTGGAGAGAGATAAATGACTCAATCACATCATAGTATCGTTATTGTTGGTGGAGGCGCTGCGGGTGTCTCGGTTGCTAATACGTTATTACGCCAACAGGCTCAGTTGGATATTGCCTTAATCGAACCTGCTGAGGTGCATTATTATCAGCCAGGTTTTACTATTATTGGCGGCGGTGCTTACACCATGAAGCAAACTCGTCGCCAAGAGAAGGATTTACTAAATCCTAAAATACATTGGCTTAAAACATTTGCAGAGAGCTTTCAGCCCGATGCCAAGACCGTTACCCTTCGTGATGGTTCTGTTGTTGCGTATGACTATTTAGTGGTTTGCCCAGGCTTACAATTAGATTGGGATAAAATTAGTGGCTTACGCGAGACTTTAGGAAAAAATCAGGTATGCAGTAATTATTCTCCTGAGTTTGTTGAATACACCTGGGAGTGCATTCAGCAGGCTGAGTCAGGTACGGCACTTTTTACGCAACCTCCTATGCCTATTAAGTGTGCAGGTGCGCCGCAAAAAATCATGTACTTAGCCGCTGATCGGTTCCGTAAAAAAGGTATCTTAGCTAACTTCTCAGTGGAGTTTCATACCGCTGGCCCTGCTATTTTTGGTGTCCCATTTTTTGCCAAAGCCTTAATGAAGGTGGTTGCTGAATATGGTATCACGCCACATTTTAATAGTAATTTAATGGCTGTTGATGGGATAAATAAAACCGCCACCTTTGTTGAAACGGACAGTGAGGGCAACACACAGGAAATCACTAAAAGCTTTGCTATGCTGCATGTCACGCCTCCACAAAGTGCGCCTGACTTCATCAAACAAAGCCCATTAGCTAACGCTGCGGGGTGGGTGGATGTTAATGAAAAAACCTTGCAACATAATCGTTTCAATACTATTTTTGGCTTAGGTGATGCCTGCTCCACCAGCAATGCTAAAACGGCCGCCGCTGTGCGTAAACAAGTGCCTGTTGTTGTTGATAATATTTTAGCCGCGATGGCAAATCAAGCCATGCGCGAGGGGTATGATGGGTATGGCTCATGCCCTTTAACCACCTCGTTATCAACGGTGATGTTAGCTGAGTTTGCGTATGGCGGAAAAGTAACCCCCTCCTTTCCGTTGCTTGATCCTAGAAAAAATCGTTATTTTTGGTGGCTAGGCAAGATTATAGGTTTCCCATGGTTATATTGGCAGATCATGTTGAAAGGTTATCGGATTGATATTCCCCATGTCGCCTCGTATGCAGAGCGTTTTACTAAAGAAGAGTAATGGAGACCCATGGCAAGGCTGAGCTAAAATAAAGCTCATCTTAACGCGTAAATCCTTACAAGATAACGGCTTAGTCTAAGCCACTAAGGGATGTCCTCCCTAAGGTTAATAAGGTCAGTGTAGCGTTGGTCATAACTAACGCTACACTCACACAATCTCAACAGGCTAAACAACGTGTACAACGTTACGCAATGTTAAGACATCCATCCCTATCACTTATGTTAAAAACTTCTCTACACACGCTTCAGCTTACTAGGTTTTTCCCCATTATTGCTTGGCTAAAAACCTACCAACGTCAGGAGTTAAGTGATGATCTCTTTGCTGGGATTATTACCGCTATCTTGCTGGTACCGCAAGGCATTGCTTATGCGATTTTGGCTGGTTTGCCACCGCAATTAGGACTCTATGCAAGCATTTTACCGCCCATTGCTTATGCTGTATTTGGCACCAGTCGCACGCTTTCAGTAGGACCTGTCTCTATTGCCGCCATTATGATTGCTGGCACACTGTCAGCCCCCGAAGTGGTGGCATTGGGTGATACAGTAACCAGTGCCTTACTGTTATCGACTATTAGCGGTGTATTATTATTAGTGATGGCGTTGTTACGTTTAGGTGGCTTAGTTAATTTTATTAGTCATCCAGTCTTAGCTGGCTTTACCAGTGGTGCCGCGTTATTAATTATTGGCAGCCAAATACCTCCTTTGCTTGGCTTAAGCTCGCCTCAGTGTGGCTACGCGTTAAGTTGCTATCAGCACTATGTTTCCACCATTCATCTGCCAACCCTGTGGCTAAGCTTAACGTCCTTAACCTTACTGATTTTTTTTGGTCAACCCATTAGCTTTTTATTAAAAAAAACCCAGTTACCCTTAAGCTTAATAACAGCAATAAGTAAATGTGGTCCGTTATTAACAGTTATTTTAGCCAGTGTTACGGTGGCAATGCTTGATTTAACCGCGTCTCATGTTGCTGTTGTGGGTCAGGTACCCGCTGGTTTCCCCCGTTTATCTATTGATTTTATTGCGTTTGATAAGCTGCGTGTGCTGTTCCCCTTTGCCGCATTTATTGCCTTGATTGCGTATGTGGAAAGCGTTGCCATAGCCAAAGTTACCGCTAATCTGCGAGGGCAAAAAATATCTCCAAATCAAGAGCTGATTGCTCTAGGCATGGCAAATTTAGCTTCGGCAATCTCTTGTGGCATGCCTGTTGCCGGTGGTTTTAGTAGAACCATGGTAAATTTTTCTGCAGGTGCACGAACCCAAATGGCAATGCTGATTGCAGCAAGTTTTTTAGCCATCGCCGTGATTTTTTTTAGCCCTTGGTTTGCCAATATTCCCAAGGCTGCCTTAGCGGCTATTATTTTAATGGCGGTGTATCGATTAGTCAGAATTCGTCATATTGTGCATACTTGGCAGTATGACAGTGCAGATGGTAAGGCTGAAACCGCCACGTTATTAGGCGTGTTATTGTTTGGCATAGAAGAAGGCATTATGGTGGGTATGGTGTTAACTTTATTTTGTTATTTACGCCGTGCAAGTCATCCACATATTGCAATTGTTGGGCGCGTTCCTGAGACTGAACATTTTCGTAATGTTAATCGCCACAGCGTAGAAACATGGCATCATTTGTTGTTGGTTCGGATTGATGAAAGTATTACGTTTACTAATATCAATTTTATTGAAGCGTTTTTAGAGTCGCAGTTGCAACGTCGCCCTGATATTCGACATATTATTTTAATTTTTACGTCAGTGAGTGATATTGATACGACTGCGCTTGAAGCCTTAGAATTATTTAATCAAGCCATGCAAGCAAAAGGGATTAGTTTAAATATCGCCGAAGCGAAAGGGCCTGTGCTGGATAAATTACAAAAAACAGATTTTGTTGAGGCCTTAAAGCCTGGCAAAGTGTACTTTAGAACTGAAGATGCGGTGAAAGCTTTAGGTTAGGTTAACCTACACTAACAGCTAAGCAGTTATATAACGGTAAGCCCTAACTTACCCCTCCTAAAACCTTGTTATTTTTTGGAAAATTTACCATGTTAAAGCGTCTATTTGTTCTGCCATTAAGTTTATTGTTTAGCGTTAGCCTGCCTACTTTGGCTGAAAATCAGGCTCAACCCAGTATTAATCGCACTGTCTTACTGGAAAATTCGGTCACTATGCCCGAGTATTTTAATTCAAAAGTTACCCGTGTTGTGTTTCCACCAGCCTTTACAACCCCTGAGCATACTCATGACGGCCCTGGTCCTAGATATGTTGTTAAAGGCGAATTAAAGGTTATCGAAGGAAACAAATCCACTATCTATAAAGCTGGAGAGGTGTTTTGGGAAACAGGTGCGTTAATGTCAGTGGAAAACCTCTCTAACACGCCTGCTGAATTAATTTTATTTGAAATGCTGCCAGTGAAATCTGTTAATAGTCATTAACATAACGTGTCCCCGCAGAAAAACGCTAAGCGAATATCTGTTTTATCAAAAAAAAACCGCGCATGAATAAACTCACGCGCGGTTTTTTTATGCCTACAGCAAAATTAACGATTAGGTGTGACCACAAATTGATTCAATATTTTAGGACGACGCTTATTCATTTCAACACTGTTTGTTTGCATGTCTTCAATTGAATAAGGTTCGATTCCGTAAGTGGTTACTTTTAAGTTTTGGGTATCGGGTGCAATATCAAAACGCGTCCAACCAAAATTAAATAATGCGCTGTAACTACCTTTGGTTAATTTAGCGTGGATACGTTCATTGTCGTCCAAACCTACTGGGGTGTACCCTAATGGCGTTAATTGTGCATTAACAATACCTGTCATGGCCGCATCTTTTACTGCCATGGGTAATTGATTAAAGCCAGCTAAATCACTCACGCCTACAGCACCATAAAGTTGCGCCAAAATAGCATTACCGTTGGGTATTGCTCCTAATATTTCAATTACTGACACACCAAAGGCGGGCGCATAACCCACTGAACCTGTACTGATATCAAACGCTGAAGTTTTTATTTGCGGTGCAGCTAAGGGATTACCTACCGTGACTAAAGCATTTAAGACCTCTTCACGACGTTGGTAAGTTAAATCATTTACCAACGAGCCGTGAATATCGGCACTGATAAAGACAACATTTTGAATCGCGTTTTCATCGATAAAACGTAATAGCTCTGAACGCTCTGAGGCATAGCCTTCAAAACGATCTGAGGCAGCAAGCACGCCCATGTTTTGGATCGGCTCGGGTACGGCTATAAATTTCCACAGAACATTATCGGTTTGTGCTGCTAATAAATCTGCTTTCAAACGCTCTAATTGCGCTTTACCTAGCATAGTACGGGTGCTTGCTGGTGTTGTTGCATCAAACGCTTGTGCAATAAACCCACCAATTTGTTGTGGGTCAGTCGTGTCGGCAACGCCTGGCAATTCTGTATCTCGGAAAGAACGCGCATCTAGCATATAAATTGCGGCAGTTTTTCCATAACGTTGTGTACGATAAAGGTCTGGGCGACCATCAGTTAATGCATCACCAACCACTGGATAGGTTTTATCTGCAATCGCGTTGTATTCTGTGAACGCTTGTATGCCGCTTTTATATAAACCTGACTGATTAACTAAACCTGTTGTTTCTGACAAATAAGGAAATGCTGAAGCTAAGGCGCCCCCTGCAAAATCATTTTTTACTTCATGATCATCAATCATTGCAAAAATAGAGACGTCTTTTTGCAATTTCGCAAAGCTATTTACGCCAGCATGACGGCTATACACTTCTTTATGTTTTAGGCGGTAATCATGTAAGGTGAGGGCTTGCTCTAGCGGTACAGCAGACGTTGGGTAATCGGCATAAATGGTGTCCCCCAACTTTATAAAGAAATTTAATTCTTTTGCTGGAATATTTTTAATTGCTGGATAAGGGGCTAATTCACCGCGCCAATCACCTGTCACACCAAAGCTTAACGCTAAGTTTTCAGCGTGTTGATCGGGTGCGGTGGTAAATTGACCGGTGAGACGCATGCCATCTGCTGTGCTTACTTGATAGGTGTAATGTTGTCCTGGCTGCAAATTTTCAACACTGATTTTAGCTGGAATTAAAGGGTCAGTAACGGTTACGGTTTGTTGTTGTACGGTTACATTATCCTTATTTATTAGAAACTTCACCTCTCCTTTACGATTACAACGCGCCCATAATACTGTTGAGGTTGAACTTGTGTCGCCGCTTGAAACGCCATTAGGTAAGCTTGCTAACACATCACGTGCGTTGGCAAATCCTAAACCTGGTTGCATGATAGCAGCTAATCCTAGCCCTGCTAAAAAGTGAGTTACTTTCATTTGTTTGCCCATTTAAGATAAAAAAAAGAACGGTAAACATAACGAATTTACATGAAGTAATGATGACACGAGCTAGGTTTTTTGCCTTACTTTTTGTGAACTTAACCAGCATTGGAGCAAACCTATGCGCCCGCTCCATTTATTAAAGTGACAGCATGAATAAATTAATTACTAGGTAAAAACTTTACCAACCACGCGGCAAAATTGGCGCGATTACGTGAACAAATAATCACTTTGCCGCGTCCAGAAAATTTTAATACCATGCCTTCACCACTGGTAACACTGTTTACCAATTGCCCTAAAAAACCAGAGTTTTGTGTGGTGATAGATATTTCATGATGTAATTGACTGTCCCATGCCACAACATGAGCGTTATCAATAATAATATCTTTTCCGGGCTCAACATCTAACACAAAACTTGAGCCGAAACCTGATACGGCTAGCTTTCCTAAGCCTGAGGCTTCACAGATAAAAAACCCCCCAGTTTGACCAAATAAGGCGTTGCCAATGTTTTGTGTGCGAACATTTAAATTAACGCCTTCGTCAGCGGCAACAAAAGCGCCGTCCGTTAACAAATAGCTCTGCGCACCGACGTCTAAGACATCTATCGCACCCGGTAAAGTCGGTGATAATAAGCAATCACCGTCCCCTTGCGTTGCTTGTATGTGTTGTTGAAAAAAGGATTCCCCATTAGCAAAACGTCGCATTAAAGCACTGCCTAAGCCCCCCGTCATTTTGCCTTTTAATTCTAATGTTTTCTCCATCATCACCATGGCATTGGCCTCACAATAGATTTTTTCTCCATATTTAAGACTAACATGCAAAAAAGGATCAATGTCACCCGTTACTGTAAATATTGTCATACTCGCTACTCCTTAAAATAAAATACGCGGTGCAGTGCATCACGACAGCCGCTCATGGTCGGTACTTTGTTTACTGCACGATGGGATTATTATGCCAATATCTTCGGGCAATTTCACGATATGCGTGTAACTGCATTTGCTTATTATTAAATTCTACGCTTATCGCCCCCTGCTCTGCGGTGTTTAAATACGGGATGTTTAAACGTTGATAGCGCTGTATCACGTGCGCGTGAGGATGACCAAATTGATTATGAAAGCCAGCAGGTATTAAAATCATGTTGGGGGCGACGGTCGTTAAAAAGTCCTCTGTTGAGGATGTTTTACTGCCATGATGCGGCGCAATCAATAGTTGTGCACGTAATTGCCTAGGCGATTGGTTGATTAAGCTTCTTTCGGCTTCTGCTTCAATATCACCAGTAAGCAATGCTGAACCTTCGGCAGAATCAATTTTTAAGACACATGAATTATTGTTGCCAGTATGGTTTGACCAAGCAGGTGCTAACACGGTAAAGCTTACGTCATCCCAAACCCATTGTTGACCTGTTTGACATACTGTTGCCCGATAAGGTATTAATTGTGTAGGACTACGAGTCATTAATTGCTGCGTTGGCATACTGTTTAAAATGGAAGCTAGCCCGCCACGATGATCATTATCACCATGACTAATTATTAAGGCATCAAGCTGTTGAACACCCTGTCCTTGTAAAAAAGGTAAGACCACACTTTTACCTTGATCACTGTCTTTGGAAAACTTTGCTCCCGTATCAAATACCAACCAGTGGGATTGTGTGTTGACAACTATGGATAAGCCTTGCCCAACATCCAATAAGGTTAACGTAAATCGTCCCTTATCTTGGCTGGTTGTGCGCGGAAAAAGTAGCGGCAAACAGAGCAAAGCCCCAGTCCACCGATTGGGTATGCCTTTGGGCGCAAGTAATAACAAACAACCTAGGCTGGCTAACAACACACTCCAAAATGGTGGTGCAGCTTGGTTTAGCGTCGCATACGGCAAACGTGCTAAATACCCTAAATAAAGCAGCAGTAAATCAATCACTTCATTTAATAGCGAAAAAATATAGTCACTGACATCGGGTAATAGCCCCATCACCATGACGGCAAAAAAAGTAATGGGTATGACAATAACGCCAATGATAGGTTCAGCAATAACATTGGCGATCAGTGCAGTGAAGGTGATGCTATGAAAAAAATACACCAGCAAAGGCATTAAACCCAAACTGGTTGCCCAATGAATTCTTAAGGCCGTTAGCCAGGCATGAGTTGAAGCACCTAAACGCCCAGTGACGGTGTAGATAATTAAAGCAACTGCGAGAAAAGATAACCAAAAGCCTATCGAGGCAACCGCAAAGGGATCGATAATTAATACGGTCAATAAGGCCATTGCCAAGGTACTAAAAACCTGAGTGTGACGCTGGCAAATCAAGGCCATTAACACCACACTTAACATGATCACTGCACGTAAAGTAGGAATGGAAAAGCCGGCTAAGGCCGCATAACTATACCCTGCCAGTAAACTCATTAAAGCGGCAACGCGTTGTGGCGACCAGCGCAAAATACCAGAATATGCCCATAGTTTTGCACTTAAAAAATACACTAAACCTGCAATCAAGCTAATATGCGAGCCTGAAATAACCATTAAATGGGTGGTTCCCGTATTACGAAAAACCTCCCATTCTGCTTGACTGATGCGACTCCCATCGCCCAATATTAATGCGTAAAACACCCCATTAAGTTGAGTTAATGTTGCTAATTTGTCATGTAAACGTTGCCGCCACATGGCAAAAGTCCAGAACGGATTGTCTTGACCAAGTAATACAGGAGCTGGCGAGGTTCGCAACGAACCTATCGCGCCGATGCCTTCATGAAATAATTTTTGTTCATAATCAAAACCATGAGGATTAAGGGTGCCATGAGGTGTTTTTAATTTAACGTGTAACCGCCAATGCTGACCTGCCTTGAAAGTAAACGCGTGCGTGTAGGCATACACACGAATTTTTTGTGGAATACCATACACCCGTGGTTGTACCAAAAAATCAAAGTGCTCTGCCCTTGTTTGTTGAACAGGTAAAGTATCAATCACCCCAGTTAAACTCACCTCAAGGCCATCTAAAGCATTGGGTAGTCGATCGGCTAATTTTAAGTGAGCATAACTTAGTGCCCACATTATGCCCATTATTATCACCGCAAGCCGCCAGTGTCTGCGCCAAAGTATGGGTAGGAGTAAGATAACTGCTAACAGTAACCAACTAAGCTCAGGCAAATCAGCCAATTGCTGTATCAGGACAAGCGCAATTAATAAGCCACTAGCCGTGACTATCACGAGTTAATTCGTCTTTCTTGCCGTCCATTTTTTTATCACGGAATAACGCCAAAGGGCATTAATTCCAAAATACCCCACACATGAGCTAAGACTCGCCAACACCACACAGCCCACTAAAAAAGGCTCCCAGGTATTTGATAAGCTAGACATTAGCCCTTCAATTGAAAAATCAAATGCGGAGGTAGGAACGGTACGTTGCAATAAGAGTAAACCAGTACGGTAGGCAAAATAAAACAAGGGCGGAATTGTTATTGGATTTGATATCCACACCAGCATGAGTGATACAGGTAAATTTGCTCGATAAAACAAAGCGGCGGATGCGGCAAGTAACATTTGTCCAGGCACTGGAATCCAACAGGCAAATAAGCCAATGGCGAATGCTTTAGCGATTGAGCGACGATTAAAATGCCAAAAATTGGGATCATGAAGCTTATCCCCAAAAAATTGTAAGTGTTGATGATTTTTTATCCAATCTGGATTTGGGGTCATTTTTCTTAATATTTTTTTAGGCATTATTTTTATCCGTCGACTCAACTTAAGAATGATTACTGTAGCAGTTTTTTACGACAAGCATGCTAAGAGACGCTCGCTGTATGTGTGTTGATGTTAAAAGAACATAGCTATTATGATAAGTGACTAAAGCTTAGGCGTTTAGTTTTACGGCTACCACAGCCATAATTATATGAGTGATAAAGCCTAAAGCTGTCATTTTTTAGCGATTAACTTACCAGCAATGCTTCTGATAGCATTTAACGTCAATCAGCAATGCGCGACAAAACGCAGGCAATACAGATAGTTTTGTGGCACTTTTCATGAGGGCCATGATTAAGAAATATTATGCAGTCATGCTGATTAACAGCACACCTTCCCCTGCAAGGACATCTCACCTGTTTCAGTTAACGCTATACGTCGCCAATCGCGGTTTAACTCAGCAAAGGCATCACCTAACTG
>QYQN01000067.1 GCA_007280895.1 Methylococcaceae bacterium | reverse complement strand
TTTGGCATCGGCTTATTTTTCAGCCCAACAAGTCGGTCAAAGGGACGCGCCGCCCGTTGGCGGTTTTGAAGTTCGGTTTTTTATCAAGGTTTGGTGACTTCGCTCGGCTTTCGTTAGCGGCGCGCCCCTTACCGTAACGTTAGGTGCTTAAACACCCAGTACCGACAAATTTGTATCCACAGGGCGTAGAGAAAAAACATGAAAATATTAACATTAGCGTTAGTAATTATTTTTCTTGGTGGTTGTGCAAGCGCAATGCCAAATTTTTATAATGGGCATTATTATATGGCTGGCGGTAAAGGGTGTTCTAATTGGCGACCATTAAGTGGTGATCGAATGATGTGTCAGGATGATGAACGTAACGATACTTGGGCTATAAGCCCTATGACAGATCAACAATTGCAAATGTACAGACATAATCAACAGATAAATAAAACTACAAACACAAACTGCTACAGAACTTATGGTGGTGGAATGAATTGCACTACATATTAAAAAATCGATTTTTTATTTTACCAAGTGAGAAGAAATTATGGATGATGTAACAGTAGGATTTACTGGCGTAATTGTTGGGGCTTTAATAACAGGAGTTTTTACATATTTTCAAGCAAAGCAATCAATTGATACTGCTAAGCTAGAAAAGAAAAAGGAACTATTGCTAATGAAATATGAGTGCATGTATAAAGACCTTGGTAAGTATTATGAATATGCACTAGAAATATCACTTTTAACTATAAACTCAATTGATGACAATCTTGATATTAAAAAGTTAAAGGCAAACTTAAATAACAATGACTTCATTATGTATTCTATGTTTTATACACCGGAATTATCAGTTCAAATTAATGAGTTAACCGACAAGTTGGGTGGCGTTATAAAATCATTGAGCGAACTTATAATTAAAGGTGAGAACAATCGAAATGAAAAAGAAAAGCTTATTGGTTCAGTAGTTATTTCTTCATTAGAGCTTGAAGATAAAATAAAAAACATTCAACAACAACTAGCAAAAATGGCAAAACAGCTAATAAGCACCTAACCCGTCGTTCGAGCGAAAGAAATAGGGTCAGGTCTTCAAATTTGAGTCGGCAAATGCACACATCTGGCCTAACAGTGCGGTCAAATGGGACGCGCCGCCCTATAGCGGTTTTGAAAGTTTGTTTTTTATCAAGGTTCGGCGGCTTCGGTTAAGCTCAGTGAGCGGCACGCCCCTTACCTCAACGTTGGGCGTTCCAAGTAATCACAGAGAATTATGATGAAACAATTTACCTTTATTAGTTTGTTCCTTAGCTTAACTATCGTTGGTTGTGCATATAACAATCCTTCTTACGAGAGTTCATGGGAACAAATGGAACAAGATTCAAAACGAAGAATTGAAGAAGCTAATAGAGAGAAAGCCAATAAAGAACGCTTGCGAAATGAACAAGCGAAGACAGCGGATTTTGGAGAATATCCAACAAATTACAAAGAAATAGTTCAAGAATATATGCAACTAAGTTTGCGTGACCCTGATTCAGCACGTTATCGCTTTGCAGCAGAACCCAAAAAAGTTAACTCATTTACAGACAACTCCGCTAAAGAAAATGATGTCTTTTGTTATGAAGTTGCGGTGTTCATTAATGCAAAAAATGGGTATGGTGGATATTCTGGCGAGAAAATTTATTTTCTTTACATTAAAAATGGACAGGTTATTGGTGAACTGGGTGGTAGCTAAAAAATCTGAAACCCAGTTTATAAAAAACATTATCGCTGACAGCTATGTGTACAACAATTGCATTTGATGAATCAGGCAATACAGGCGGTACAGGTCTTTTGGACGAAAATCAACCTGTTTTTGTCTTGGCATCATGTAACTATACGGAACAAGAAGCTGAAAATTTGCTTAAGGAAAACGTTTATACTCATCAAACAACTGAAGCCAAGTTTGCAAAATTAAAAAAAAGCAATGCCGGGCAAGATAACGTAATTAAATTCTTGAGCGAAATTGCAAAGTTCCCCAGCAAAATAAAGCTTATGACTTACCACAAACAATACATGGTGGTAACAAAAATTGTTGATATGCTTGTTGAAGAGTTAGCTCGTAAAGATGGGATAGATTTGTATAAAAAAGGCATGAATATAGCCATGTCAAATATATTTTTTCATTGTACGCCTGTTTTTTGCGGCAAAGAAAGAACGCTCAAGATGTATCAATCTTTTGTTGATATGGTTAAAAAACAAAATGATGTTTCAATAAGTAACTTTTACTACGCAGTATGGCAAGTACATAGCGCAAGCATTGATGAACAATATCAATCAACGCTAGCACCTATCTTGGCAACTGAACCTATGATAAAAAATATATTGCGAGGTTTAAATTCAAATTCATTAGACCCTGCGATTCCTTGTTTCTTTAGTCTATGCGCTTCTTGGGGGCAAGAACTTAATGGGCATTTTGATGTGTTGCATGATGCTTCAAAACCAATATCTCAAGAAAAAGGAGTGCTAGAAGCCTGTATGTCCAAAGATATTCCTCAAGCATTAATTGGTTACGATACGCGAAAGGTTGAGTTTCCACTAAGAGCCAATGGAATTATTTTTGCGGACTCAAAAAATGATTATCGATTGCAAGTTGCTGACTTATTGGCAGGGAGCTTTGCATACTGGGCTAAAGGCATAGCAAATGATTGCAGAGCAGATATTTTTTGGAAAAAATTGAACGAACTGAATCTTGAAAAATTTGCAAGTCTTTCTGTATGGCCTGATGATCCAACAGATATTTCCTCTTTAGAAAGATTTACTGATGACGGTAGTGGAGTAAATGCTGTTGATTATATGTCACGGCACGTTAAGCTTTAAGGACGGCTGGCAGTTTGGCTTTGGTTGGTTATTGCCAAGCCCAACAAGTCGGTCAAAGGGACGCGCCGCCCGTTGGCGGTTTTGAAGTTTTGGTTTTTATCAGGGTTCGGCGGCTTCGTTTTAGCTCAGTGAGCGTCGCGCCCCTTACCGTCACGTTAGGCTTCAAAACCAGCAACACAACCTTAGGAGGTTATTATGAATAGAAAAGATAGAATCGCTATTGTAATCAGTAATCAGGATGAAGCACCTGTTGTAGCATTAGTGAAAAGTAGCGAAAAGGAAGAAGCATGATATTCATTCTCAAAATGAGACCGCTGAACGAGAAAGATCTAACCGCATCAAATCCTTTCTTACCTGAAGATGATGACTACGATATGTACTTGCGAGCACTGCAAAAGGATCTTACACAAATAGACGGAATTACTGAGGTTACCCAAAATAATTCGTCGTTATGCATCGAAACCAATGAAGCACTTAGCGAAGATGAGTTAAAAAGGCGGATAAAACCAGTCTTCACCGAAAGCTTAATGAGTAATCTGCGATTTGTGTCCCTGGTTAAATCGTGACTCGACGAACATTAAGCCTAACAAGTCAAGCCACTCGGACGTCTAAACCGCTGCGCGGTTTCGCCGCCGGTGCTTGATGCGTTGGGCGTCAGAGTCTCGCCGTTGAGAACAAGCGTCGCTCCGAATACAAAACTCCCCCCATTGCTGCTTCGCCTCAAGAGAACCCAACCCAATGATCCTTTTCCCACGCCCTCGTATCTTCTTTGTCGCCGCGTTGGCTGCGGCCATCCCTACTTATGGGATCACGCTCGCAGTTTTCTACTTCTTGTTCAAGCGTCCGTATGACTCACGGGTGGCGAGTCTGATCTTGGCGGAAGCCAAACACTGCTTGGAAACAGGCTTAGACGCCGAGCTATTCAATGTGAACCGAGCCGGCGTTGAGCGAGTGTTTTCAAAGTTCTCCCTTCCTGAACTTGAGTTGAAGTACGGTCCAGGTGCACCCTTTGTTCGCTGGGGCGTCCTTGCTCATCCGATGATCAATGAGGGAATGCCGTTCTCTATGAGAGTCACGAGGAATGGCGGACAGATAAAGATTGAGGCCAGTGATGGTGAAGTTTGGTGGATGTTGAAGGAAGACTGAATCCTCGAGTTCATCAGAGCAACGTAGCAAATCAATGGGGTCAGTGTCGTTGATTTGGGTCAAGCACGGGGTCAGCTCTAACATTCCAACATCGGCCTAACCTTTAGGTCAAAGGGACGCGCCGCCTTATGGCGGTTTTGAAAGTTTGTTTTTTACAGGGTTCGGCGGCTTCGGTTAAGCTCAGTGAGCAGCGCGCCCCTTACCACAACGTTAGACCATAAAAGGAAACATTCCATTGTCTAGATTTATTTCACCACCACTAGATCAATTTGATAAGTTACGGCAACCATTAACTGAAGGTGAAAGAATTGTATTTGATCTTTTTAATGCATATCTTCCTATAGAGTGGGAAATTTATCTTCAACCTCATTTGAATGGTTTACGTCCAGATTTTGTGCTTTTACATCCGCAGGTTGGGATAGCTGTTTTTGAAGTAAAAGACTGGAATTTACAAGCAATGAAATATAGCGTTGTAGAGCGCACTTTAAAATCACCAGTACTAATAGGCGAAAAGGACGAAAAACAGTTTTCATTGCAAAGCCAGAATCCTATAGAAAAAATATATAGGTACAAGCAAGAACTCCATGAATTGTATTGTCCTCGTATTGATGGTAAAGCAGGGTTTGCAGCTATAACTGCTGGAGTTATATTCCCTTTCGCTACCGATGAATCTATAAAACAATTATTTGCTAAAAGTTTAAACTATAGAGGAATGGACAAATATCCAAGCTATAACCCATTAACAGGTGCTAACTCTGTTCAATCTGGAAATATAAATGCTGTATTTCCAGAAGGCTTTAGGAAATATTCAAAATTCATGAATGATGATTTAGCCAAAGATTTGAGGAATTGGCTAATAGAACCTGATTTTTCGGCAACTCAGAGACAGCCTTTAGAGCTTGACCAAACTCAAATATCTTTTGTTAAGTCACGAACAAAATCAGGTTATCGCAGAATTAAAGGAGCTGCTGGGTCAGGAAAATCGCTCATATTAGCAGCAAGAGCTGCTGAATTACTTGGGGAAGGAAAAAGAGTTTTGGTTGTTACTTTTAATATTACCCTGCTTCATTATCTTATGGATATTTCAGTCCGTTGTCCTCAGTCAGCAGGAAAAACGCGTAAAGACATTACATGGCTTAATTTCCACTTCTGGTGTAAAAGGGTATGCCAAGAAAATGACTTTGAAGAAGAATATAAAAACCTTTGGACGAATAATAAAGATGTAAATGAGGTTCTTAGTCTAGAGTTACCCAACCTTGTTTCGTCAATACTTGATGATTCATCCAATATTACAGAAAAATATGATGCTGTTTTAGTAGATGAAGGGCAGGACTTTATGCCCAGTTGGTGGAGTCTTTTAAGAAAAGTATGTAAAAAAGATGGTGAAATGCTGCTTGTTGCTGATGCTACTCAAGATATTTATGATAAAGCAAACGCATGGACAGATGAAGTAATGAGCGGGGCGGGTTTTCGTGGCGAGTGGGCGGAACTTAAAATTAGTTATAGATTACCATTAGTAGCTCTTGAATATGCTAGGAAATTTGCAGAATGGTTTTTACCTAAAGAAACTATAAATTTACCTGTATCAGAGCAAAGTGAATTAAATATGTTTCCTTGTACTTTAAAATGGGTACATACCCAAGATAACTTGGTGGCTCAGATTTGTAGAGAAGAATTATTTTTATTAGCTACAGATGCAGAGCCAGATTTGGTTTCTATACCCGACATAACACTGTTAGTTGATACGAATAAAAGAGGTGTTACGGTTATTTCTGAATTAGGCTCTAAAGGAGTTAATTCATGTCATACATTTTCTGATGATGCTCGTGAATCAAGAAGAAAGAAAATGGGGTTTTATATGGGAGATTCACGAATCAAAGCAACTACTCTCCATAGCTTTAAAGGCTGGGAATCAAGAGCTATTGTGATTTTTATTGGTCAATCAGTGGATAAAAAATCCCTGGCTCTAATATATACAGGATTAACTCGATTAAAAAGACATTTAGACGGTAGTTATTTAACTATAGTTTCTTGTTCAAATGAGTTAATTCCTTATGGAAAAACATGGCCAGAGTATGTTGAAAGAATGGCCTAACCAACTCGTAAGATGGGTAGAGCGTAGCGAAACCCATCAAATACTTAACAACCCACGTCTAACTCAACGTTCCAGCGGAGCTTCGCTTCGTTCGCTCGCGCTCACTACGCTCAGCCCGCTGAACTTTGCGTTAGCTACACAGAAAGAGGTTTTCGCATGGTGGGTGGTTTTTATAAAAAACGGCACAACGTAGGTCAGAGGATTCCTACAAATCAACTGCGTCCTGGAATGCTTATTCATCTAAGTCACACAAATTTTGCTTGCGTCTGGAAAATCGTATCAATAGAACAAATGAATTCAAAAGGCGAAATATGGCTCAACCTTGTAGCGCAGGAGTCTGGCAATACAAGGCGATCAAATGCAATTTACGCCACATACATTCGAGCAGATGAACGCTAGAGTTTGTGCAGCTAACATTGCGCTCAAGCTGACCCGCTTCCGCTACGCTCCAGCGGTCAGCTTAGCTCTACGTTGGGCTCAATAGCCGATAAAAAAACTGCTTGATAATATTCTTAATCCTAATTTTGTTAATTTGAGGTGTCAAAAGAGTGAAAAAGTCTATTTTTCTTTTACTAGTGCTTGCAAGTACCGAAGTTAGAGCTACTGGTTTTGTGGTTAACGGCATTGGTATTTCTCAAAACATTACAAAAGTAAGGGAGAATTCTACGCTAATGACTACCCCTGGTGATGAACACAATATTTTAGAATACTGTAATGAGCAGGATAAAGAAAAAAAAGAATTTTTCTCTTTTAAATCAAGATTTTTTGATGGGTTTGAAAGTAGAGTTTATGTCAGTGAGAAATATCCAGATAGTAAGTTTACTAAAGAAAAAACAATTGAGGGATTTAAAATAGAAATGATTAAGTATGATATATATAAGGATAAAATAGCATCAATAGATATTAGTCTTGATACATATTCTGCAGGATCATTTGGTACTACTCGGATACTTAACGAATTTTTCAGAAAAAAATTTGGAAAACCATTTGAAAATAATAAATGGAAAATAGGGGCAGAATATCTGAGCTTTGAATACGACATCATAGGGACTACCCATATACACATTGTAGATAAAAGTATTTATTCAAAAATAGATAACTTTACTCAAAAAGCCTGCTCAACGGTATCTACCCAAGCAATAAATGAATACAAAAAGATAATAGAAAATCAAGAGATTGAAAAGAAGAAGGAGGCAGAAAGGGAATTGGAGCATATGCGTAGCGTAGAGCGAAGTTGGGAACCTGAACATGTTGAACAAACTATTAAAAATGGATGCGCCATTGGAATGTTTGATTGTAGATGAGTTTTTTAGTTTGGATTCAACCCAACAAGTCAGTCAAAGGAGTGTGCCGGTCGTTGGCAGTTTTAAAATTTGGTTTTTTTATCAAAGTTCGGCGGCTTCGTTTCGCTTTCGTTAGCGGCGTGTCCCTTACCGTAACGTTGGGCAATCAATTAAGAGCAATATATGGATTATAGATACTTTCACAATTCAGAAACGGAAACAGTTTATCGAATACCTACGCAACCAAATGTTGATGAGCAACTAGACCAAAAGACTAAAAAGATTATCCGCTGGTTGGTAAGAATGGAAATTTCACTAACAAGGGCAGACAACATATTTGTTAGTGGTCATTGGAAATATCCTTGGAATGAGTATCCACAAGAAAAATTTGAAGCGATACAGTACACAAAAGAATTAGCTATTTCCTACTTTTATGAACGCTACACTCCAAAAGGTGAAGAGATTAATCAAGAAACCTATCAATCGCTAACAACAAAATATAAAATTCGAAATAGAGCCAATATTTACGACCGCCATATATAGCTCGTAAGTTGGATTCGCGCTAGCAATCCACCTTTTCGCAGCCTAAGTGTTCATTAGGCATAGCAGTTTGCTACGGATTGTTTGGCTTTTGTCTAATCTATCAGCCCAACAAGTCAGTCAAAGGGACTGCCCGCCGTTCCGGCTGGCAAAGTCAGTTTTTTTCACAGGTAAGTGGCTTCGCTGTCAGCAATCTCGCGGGCAGCCCCTTACCGTAACGTTAGACGAAAAAAAACAGAGAATCATGAGCACAACTATCGTAATATTTGCCAACTCGGTAAAACATGGAAAGCATTGTGTTGCTGGCAAAGTGGTGAATACTCAACAGTGGATTAGACCAGTCTCTGACATTAATGGATCGGAACTATCAGACCAACAATGTCTTTATGAGAACCCTCATGGAAAATTTAAGGTGAAACCGCTTCAAAAAATAGAAATGACTCTATCAAAACATGTACCATTAATAAGTCAACCTGAAAATTATCTTATTTCTCATGAAATATGGCAGCAAAGATACATAATTGAAAAGAGTGAAATTTTAAATTACTTAGATACTCCAGATAGCCTATGGGGGATAGGAAACAGAGTAAGTTATGCTCAAATTGAGTGTAGAACGGTTAACATAGAACAGTCACTTTATCTTATACGCGCGAGTGATTTACTGCTCTGTAAAGTCGAAGGTAAAAGGCGTGCCGCCTTCAGTTATGCTGGAATCAATTATGACCTTCCTGTAACAGACCCAAATTTTGAAAAGCAACTTATTGAACCTGACAACCAGCAGATTTAAAGTGGACCCCATTGTCCAGACAAATAATATCTTAATTTAAGATAGAGCCTTGTTCACACTCCAGCTGAATGGCGCTGTCCCAATTTTTTTATACAGGAACTGATGTTTCTGTC